>NZ_QKLH01000012.1:0-128412 GCF_003224215.1 Curtobacterium sp. MCLR17_043
AGATGTGTATAAGAGACAGATTCCTGGCGTCGAGCGTCCGGGTGGCTCTACCGTCGCGGGATGGCACACCGGAGCGACACCTGGCCCACGCACGAACGCAGCGAGCGACCGTGGCGGAGCACCGTCCGCGGGTGCCGTGACGACCGGCTGGTGACCACCGTGCGGGTGTCGCTGGCCCCGTCCATCGCGAGGGCTCGGTGGACGCCCGACGACGACACCGTCGCGCTGCTCGACCGGAGCGCCACGGCCCTGCGCGCCCTCGACGTCCACCACGGCTCCCGGCTCGCGCCGCTCGGGTCCGTGCTCGGCCGGACCGAAGCCGTGGCGTCGTCGCGGATCGAGGACGAGTCCGCGTCGATCGACGACCTGGCACGGGCCCTCGTCGGCATCCGGGCGAACGCCGGTGCCACCGCGGTCGTCCGGGCCGGCGGCGCCGTCGAGCACCTGGTGTCCGGAGCGGACTCGGGCACCGTCACCGAGGCCTCCCTGCTCGAGGCGCACCGCCTGCTGATGCGCGACGACCCGGTGGACGGACGGTACGCCGGCCGGTACCGCGACGTGCAGAACTGGATCGGCGGCGGTGCCACGCCCCGCGATGCCGTGTACGTGCCACCACCGCCCGAGCTCGTGGCACCGCTGATGGCCGACCTGTTCGCGTTCGTGCACCGTGTGGACCTGCACCCGATCGCCCAGGCCGCGATCGCCCACGCGCAGTTCGAGTCGATCCACCCGTTCACCGACGGCAACGGTCGGATCGGGCGCGCGCTGATCGGTGCCGTGCTCCGGCGTCGCGGGGTGACGACCACGGTCACGGCACCGGTGGCCACCGCGCTCGCGGCGGATCGGCGGCGGTACTTCCGGCACCTCGAGCAGTACCGCGACGGCAAGGTCACCGGGTTCGTGGTCGACCTGGCCCTGGCGATCGGGACGGTCTGTGATGAGGCGACCCTGAGCGCCCTGCTGCTCGCCGAGCACGACGCCGATCGGTCCGCCGGCCCCTGTGCCTCGGGCCCGCACGCGGTCGTCGGCCGTGCGCTCGCCGACGACCCCGTCCTGACCGAAGCGCACCTGGACACCCTGCTCACCACCGACGAGGTCGAGCGCGTCACCCACGACCTGGTGCTGGCGGGAGTGCTCCGTCCGGTCACCGATCGTCTCCGAGACCGGGCGTGGGTCGCACCC
Source organism: Curtobacterium sp. MCLR17_043 (assembly GCF_003224215.1). Classification (NCBI taxonomy): domain Bacteria; kingdom Bacillati; phylum Actinomycetota; class Actinomycetes; order Micrococcales; family Microbacteriaceae; genus Curtobacterium; species Curtobacterium sp. MCLR17_043. Next base: position 1,183 of record NZ_QKLH01000012.1, read on the forward strand.
GCCGTGGTCGACGAGCTCGAGGCGTTCGAGCAGCGGGTGCAGGCGGCGGTGGGCGGGCGCGAGCGCACGGCGGCCTGACCGGGGGCGCGGGCGAATAGGGTGGGACGGTGAGCAACGAGCACACCGCATCCACCCCGCCCAGCGCCGCCAAGCGGCCCGTGACACGGACCCACCACGGCATCGACTTCGTCGACGACTACGAGTGGCTGCGGGACAAGGAATTCCCCGACACCCTGGCGCACCTCGAAGCCGAGAACGCCCACACCGACGCCGCCACCGCGCACCTCGCGCCGCTGCGCGACCGCATCTTCGCCGAGGTGAAGAGCCGCGTACAGGAGACCGACCTCTCGGTACCGGTCCGCATGGGCGACTGGTGGTACTTCACCCGCACCGCCGAGGGCAGCCAGTACGGCGTGCACTGCCGCGTGCCCGTCGCCGGCCCCGACGACTGGACGCCGCCCGCCGTCGTCGAGGGCGAGTCGACACTCCCCGGCGAGCAGGTGGTCCTCGACGGCAACGCGCTGGCCGACGGCCACGAGTTCTTCTCCCTCGGCACCTACGACATCAGCGACGACGGCACACGCCTGGTCTACGGCATCGACGTCGAGGGCAACGAGCGGTACACCCTGCACGTGCGCGACCTGGCCTCGGGGACCGACCTCGGCGACGCCATCCCGAACACGGGCGCCGGCGCCACGTTCGACCCGGCCGGCCGCTACGTCTTCTACCCCACGGTCGACGAGTCGTGGCGTCCGGACAAGATCTGGCGCCACACGGTCGGCACCGCGGCGTCCGAGGACGTCCTGGTGTTCGAGGAACCCGACGACCGCTACTGGGTCGGCGTCGGTGTCACCCGCTCATCGCAGTACATCGTCATCGAGCTCGGCTCGAAGATCACGTCCGAGGCGCACGTCCTCGACGCCGCGGACCCGACCGGTGAGTTCCAGGTCGTCTGGCCCCGCCGTGAGGGTGTCGAGTACGAGATCGAGCACGCCATCGTCGGCGGCAGCGACCGGTTCCTGGTGCTGCACAACGACGGCGCCGAGAACTTCGAGCTCGTCGACGTCCCCGCCGACGACCCGACGTCCGAGCGTGACCGCCGCGTCGTCGTGGCGCACCACACCGAACGCCGAATCGAGTCGGTCGACGCCTTCGCCGGGCACCTCGCCCTGGAGTACCGGTCCGAGGCGCTCCCCCGCGTCGCGATCATCCCGATCGAGGGCGACGGCTACGGCGACGCGCACGAGGTCCCCTTCGACGAAGCACTGTTCTCGGCGGGGCTCGGCGGCAACCCGGAGTGGGAGCAGCCGACGCTCCGCATCGGGTACACGTCGTTCGTGACCCCCTCCGAGGTCAGCGACCTCGACCTGGCCAGCGGCGAAGTCACCGTCCTGAAGCGCCAGCCAGTGCTCGGCGGCTACGACCCGGCCGACTACGTGCAGGAGCGCGACTGGGCGACCGCGTCGGACGGCACCCGTGTGCCGATCTCGCTCGTCTGGCGTCGGGACGCCGTCGAGGACGGCACCCCGGCACCACTGCACCTCTACGGCTACGGCTCGTACGAGCACTCGATCGACCCCGGCTTCAGCGTCATGCGCCTGTCGATGCTCGACCGCGGTGTCGTCTTCGCCGTCGCGCACGTCCGTGGTGGCGGTGAGCTCGGCCGGCACTGGTACGAGAACGGCAAGACCCTGACGAAGAAGAACACGTTCACCGACTTCGTCGCGGTCGCCGAGCACCTGATCGAGTCCGGCCGGACCAGCGCCGACCGGCTCGTGGCCGAGGGTGGCAGCGCGGGCGGGCTCCTGATGGGTGCGGTCGCCAACCTCGCACCCGAGCGGTTCGCCGGCATCCTGGCCGCCGTGCCGTTCGTCGACGCGCTGACGAGCATCCTCGACCCGGACCTGCCCCTCACCGTCATCGAGTGGGACGAGTGGGGCGACCCGCTGCACGACGCCGAGGTCTACCGCTACATGAGCGAGTACACCCCGTACGAGAACGTCCGCGACGACGTGCAGTACCCGCAGATCCTCGCCGTGACCTCGATCAACGACACCCGCGTGCTGTACGTCGAGCCCGCGAAGTGGACCGCGAAGCTCCGCGAGGTCGGCGCGCCGGTGCTGCTGAAGACCGAGATGTCCGCCGGCCACGGTGGTGTCAGCGGTCGCTACGCGTCGTGGAAGGAGCGGGCGTTCGAACTCGCCTGGCTGCTCGACGTGCTCGGGCTCGCCGACGAGACGCCCGCCGCGGCCACCGCCAACCCGATCGCCGCGGGCTGAGCGACGCCTCGCACTTCGTGAGCAGAAGAGGTCGGGTCCGAACGCGGGACCCGACCTCTTCTGCTCACCAAGCGAACGAAGCGCACCAAGCGCACGCAGCGCGCACCCCGCTCACACGCGGTTGAGCGCGTGCACCGCCTCGTCGTAGGACTCCTCGGCCAGGCGCACCCGGTCCCCCGCGAGCACCCCGTACCCGAAGGTGCCCTCACCCCCGCGCTCCGCGATCGCCGCGTTCGCCCGGAGGATGTCGAGGGCGTGCAGGGACCGCACCCGTTCGGTCAGCACGTCGGCGGCGGTGCCGATCCGCTTCCACAGCGCGTGCGGGAACGCGTCGTCGCCGAGCACGTCCATCGCCATCCGGGCGCGCATCGTCTCCTGCCACGCGGCCTCGGTGGTGGTCCGGTCGGCAGCCTCGCGCTCGGCAGCGGTGTTCGAGGTGTCGTCGGCGACGGCGGCCCGGACGAGCTCGCGCACGCGCGGCTTCACGTCGGCGCCGACGTCCTGCGCGACCTGCTTCGGTGCGCGGAGCGACCACGCCGTCGGAGCCGGTCGCTCGGCCGCGTCGTCGAGGGCGTCGAGCAGTTCGAGGAACGGCACGCCGTGCAGGAACGCGACGACGTCCCGCACCGCCTGGTCGCGACGTTCCCGTGTCGAGGCGAGGATGCGCTCGCGGGTCATCGCGTCGACCAGGTCGTCCTGCGCCGGCGACGACGCCCGCGGCAGCCGGTCGATCAGGTACTCGGCCAGCGCCGCACGCGCGGTGACGCCCGCCAGGCCGTCCGCCGCCTCGGCGGCGCGGTCGACGGCCTCGCCGTCGGGGAACGCCGGGCGGTAGGCGCCCAGGATCGCGGCGATCTCGAGGGTGGTGTCGGCCGCCTGCCGGAGGTCGGCCGTGTCGCCGGAGCGGAGCCGGGCCTCCTGGCCGAGCAGCGCGACGCGCAGCTTGCGGACGCGCTTCGCCAGGATGCGTGCGGTCGTGCCTTTGGCCGGCTTCTCCTCGGTCTGGAGGCGCGGTGCCGGTGCTCCTGCAAGCCCGCGTGCCAGCTTGGACGCGACGGCGGCGGGGCCGGCGCCGACGGCCGCGAAGCGTCCGTCGAGTGCCGCGAACAGCTCGTGGGCGATCTGCGGGTCGACGCCGTCGACGGTCTCGACCTCGACCTCGCGCCAGGTGCGCGGGGTCTCGGGGGCGTCGTCGTCGAGGCGCTGGGCGGTGACCTGGTCGTCGGCGAGCTCGGCGATCTGGTCGCCGTCCTCGTCGAGCAGTCGGGTGACGGTGCGGGTGGTCGTGATCCGGACGACGGGACGCAGCCCGCGGCCACGACGCTCCGTGAAGAGCGCGGCGAGGACCTCGTCGGGCACCGTGTCGGCGTCGTCGGTCAGGGGGAACTGCTGCTCGTGGCGGACCGTGTCCGACTCCGAGCGCTTGATGTGCCAGCCGGCGTCGGGGCCGCCCGTGCGACGGCGGACGGTCACCCGCGCGGCCACCAGGTCGTACCGCTCGGTGTCCCAGTAGGTCGCGTCCAGTTCGAACGGCTCCTGGTGCTCGGTGCGGAGGATGCCGCCCGCGCCGACGAGGTCGGGGAGGGCACCGCCCTCGGCCAGGTCGTAGGTGCGCTCGATCTCGAGGTGCGTGTGGCTCACACGCTCTTGTCTACCAGGCACTGCGGGGTTTCCCCGCACCCGGGGTTAGCCTGCAGGGATGAGCGACACGATCACCCGCGAGCAGTTCACGCCCGAAGCCGGCGGCGTCACGATGTTCACCACCACGTGGTGCGGCTACTGCGCCCGGCTGAAGAACCAGATGTCGAAGGCCGGGGTGCCCTTCACCGAGGTCGACATCGAGCAGACCCCGGGTACCGCCGAGCTCGTCGCCGAGGTCAACGGCGGCAACCAGACCGTGCCGACGCTGGTGTTCCCCGACGGCACGACGGCGACGAACCCGTCCCTGGCCGAGGTGCAGTCCCGCATCTGAGCAGGTCCTCCTCGCAAGACACCGGTGTTCACGCTCCGAACACGCGCATGACGCGGTTCAGAGTGCGAACACCGGTGTTTTGCTGTCCGGGACAGCGCCGGACGCGCCGGCGCTAGCCGCCGAGCGCCTCGGTCAGCAGCGCAGCCATCGCGTCGAGCTGGATGTCACCGGAGTCGACGACCTCTTCGTCCGAACCGTCGAGCGCGCGGGCGGCCAGGGACGCCTTCGAGTCGATGAGCTCGGCGATCTTGGTGTCGATCGTCTGCGCGGCGATGATGCGCCACGCGGTGACGGGCTCTTCCTGCCCGATGCGGTGCACGCGGTCGATCGCCTGGGTCTGCTCGGCGCTCGTCCACGACAGCTCGGCGAGCACGACGTTCGACGACACCTGCAGGTTCAGGCCGACCCCGGCCGCGGTCAGCGAGCAGACGATGACGGCGACGTCGGGGTCGTTCACGAACGAGTCGATCTCGGCCGTGCGCTGCGTCGGGGTCTGGTCGCCGCGGATCGTGGCGGTGCGCAGGCCGCGACGGGCGAACACCTCTTCCGCCTGGTCCATCACGTCGAGGTGCTTCGCGAAGAACACGACCTTGCCGACGTTCGAGGCGAGCTGCGCCGCGTAGTCGGCCGCGAGCTGGGCCTTGGCACGGCCGATGCGGCGGACCATCGAGAACACGTTCTCGCCGGTCGACGAGGCGTCCTGGTCCTCGAGCTCCCAGCGGGCGACCTGGCGGACCAGCTTGTGGTCGATGCCGACGACCGGGTCCTGCCCGGTGCGGGCGTCGAGCGCCTGGTGGTAGCGGCGGACGAGCTTCGCGGTGAGCTCGCGCTCGGCGTCGCGGATGGAGCGACCCTCGTCACCGTCGAGCTCGACGGGGATGTCGGCGATCCGGCGTGCCGGGATGTCCGCGGCGACGTCGACCTTGCGGCGTCGGACGATGCCCTGGTCGATGACGGCACGGCGGGCCTCGACGAAGAACCCGGGGTCGGCCGGCGTCAGGCCGATCTCCTCGAGCTCGTTCATGAGCTTCGCGCGCGGCTTCTTGTCGTCGATCCAGCCGAGGTACTCCCAGATGGTGCGGAAGTCCTCGACCGAGTTGATCAGCGGGGTACCGGTCAGCGCCATGAGCAGCGGCGCGGCGGTGCGCTGGCGGATGCGCTCGGCGATCTGCAGCACGAACCGGGCGCGCTGCGAGTCCCTGTTCTTGATGAAGTGCGCCTCGTCGACGACCATCCCCTTGAACCCGAAGTTGCCGAGCCACCCGGCGTGCCGGTCGAGGATCTCGTAGTTCACGATGACGATGTCGGCGAACCCGTCGAGGTCGTTGCCGTCCCCGTGGATCACCGTGGCGCGGTGGTTCGGCACCCAGCGCTCGGCTTCACGCGCCCAGTTCGTCTTGACGACGTTCGGCACGACGACGAGCAGCGGGAACGCGTTCGCGGCGTCGGCGGCGAGCAGCGACTGTGCCGTCTTGCCGAGGCCGGGCTCGTCGGCGAGCAGGAACGTGCGGTGCCCCTGCGCCGCGGCGGCGACGAGTTCCGCCTGGTGCTTCATGAGCGTGGTGCCCGAGCGCGAGTGCAGCGTCGTGGGCTCCGGCAGCGGCATCGTCGCCGCTCCCCCGCCCGCGCCGTACTCGAACGACTTGAACAGCGGCCCGAACAGCTCCCAGTTCGCCAGGCGACGCGGGTGCGCGACGGGCTGGTCGGCGAGGGCGAAGTCCGGTGGCATGAAGGGGTTCGCCAGCTGGCGCTGCACGACCGCCTGCGGCACGACGGCCCGCACCGGGGTCTCGACGACCGCGGCGGGCTCGGACGCGATGACGAGGTCCTCCGGCTGCAGTTCCATGCCGCCGGCGATCATCATGTCGCGCTTGACCGCACGCGTCGCCTCGGACACCTGGACCTCTTCGGCGAGGAGCTGGATGACGCTGGTGTCGCGCGCCGCCGTCTTCGCGAGGATCGTGGCCACGCCGTCGAGCCGCTTGAGCTGCTCGGCGCGCTGCGCGTCGGTGAGCTCCGTGTCGGCCTTCACTCGCGCGCGCTCTTCGCGCATGAGCAGGGCGACCGCCTGGAACTTCGTCCGGTTCGATGCCTTGAGCGGTCCGCGCTGCGCCGCGGCCTCGACCTCGCGCACAGCGCGGGCGAGGACGGGGATGACGCCGTCGTTGTCCAGCGGCCTGGTGCGACGTGACGCGGTCCGCGTCCCGCCGGCAGCACGCCGGGTGCCTGATCGAGCCAACGCTCCTCCTGTTCCGCCCACACGTCGGGGCGATCCGCCCGTGGGGCGGGAAGTCCTGCACCGGTGCCTGGCGCGGCTCCGGTTCAGCTGCGGGCCACCGTGGCCCACCGCATCGCCGGTCCCCGCATCGGGACGTCCGGTGGACTCCCGCGAGCCGTTCCACACGAGCACCTGCCGGGAGCAGGTTCGGACGGTCCGCGCCGGGATCCGGCGTCGTCACACGCACGTGATGCCCCCTCGGGGCGGTCACGGCCCGGTCCCCGCGTCGATCAAGTGATCGACGGCTGCGTCCGGAATCGACGCGGCACGCGGGAACGCGGTGCGTGCGCGCTCAGTTTACTCCCGGACCACCGACAGAGGCGACCGACGCGTTGCCCGCGCGCGTCGCGACGGCGGACGGGAGGCCCGTGGCGGGCCCGACCCGTGCCTCCAGTCCGTCCTCCGGTCGTGTTCACCCCACCGAAGCGACACGTCTCCGGTTCCCTGCCCCGGTGACCCCGCGAAAGCGACAGGACGCCGCGGATGTTCCGCGCAGAACTGTCGCTTTCGCGACAGCGGCGTCGCGTCTCAGACCTGCGGTGCGGACCGCGGGCGGGTCGAACCACCTGTCGGGAGGCTCGGGGCCGCGTCCGCCAGGGCGGCCTGCGTCGCGGCGAGGAGCTGCTGGGCGGTCTGGATCCCGTTGGCGGAACCGGTGGTCGCCTGGCCGCCGGCGTGGGCGAGCAGCTGGGCGCCGATGGCGGGTCCGATGCGGTCGGCCTCGCGCGGGTTGCGCGCGACCCAGTCGCGGGCGATCGCGTCGGCGAGACGCTCGGCGGCGGCGCCGCGCTCGGCGTCGCCTCGGGACCGGTGCCAGAGCCCGGTGACCACGAGGTGGGCGACGACGGCACCGACGTCACGGACCGGGAAGCCCCAGCCCGCGGTGTCGATGTCGAGCAGGCCGGAGATGCGCCACGGCTCGTCCTCGTCGACGAAGACCTGCTCCAGGTGCAGGTCGCCGTGCACGACCTGCTTGGTCGAGCTCGACCAGCCGATGGAGCGGCGGCCGATGGCGTCGTACAGGCGGTCGATCTCCTCGGCGTCGTGCGGCAGGGCGGCGATGAGCGTGCGACGGTGCCAGTCGGCGTGGTCCATCGCGTCGGCGCGCGCCTGCTGGGTCATCGGGACGGTGGCGACCCGGCCGCTCAGCGCGGCGAGCGACGCCACGAAGCGGGGGTCGTCGGCGATGTCGAGGATGCGGCTGCCGGCGGGCACCCCGCGGATGCGCTCGAGCACGAGCAGGCCGTCGCCACGGCTGGACAGCACACGCGGCACGGGCAGACCGGCCGCGACGAACTGCTCGTGCGACTGCACGATCGGCGCGACCCGGTGCGGGCGGACGATCTTCAGGAACAGGGTGCGCTCGGGGGCGTCCACGCGGACGACCGCGCGCTTGCCGGGCCGGTACGCCGCCACGGTGAGCACCGGGTCGGTGACGGGCATGCCGAGCGTGGTCAGCAGCTCGGCGACGGCGTCGCGGTAGGTGACCTGCGGCAGCACCGGCAGGCCGGGGTCGTTCGGGTACGCCCACACCGACACCGGGTCACCTGTCGCCGGATCGGTGACGATCGCGCTGTTCTGGTCGTGGGTGCCGCCGGTGTCGACGTAGGTCAGGACCGTGGCGCGCTGGCCGTTGCGGTCCACCGTGTCGACCTCGTAGCCGTACAGGTAGCCGTTGCCCGAGGGCTCGACGGAGTGCGCCCGCGCGGCCACCACGGAGGTCCCGGAGCCGGCGAAGGCCTGCGGGATGACGCGCTCATGGTTGGGCCACACGACATCAGTCAACCGTGTCGCGCGGGTTTCGTCGCGTTCGTGCACGGCTCGGCGCGCGGCCGGTGGCTACCGTGGTCGGTGTGAACCCGGTCGCGCGTCTCCGCAGCTCCAGTCGCACGCCGTTCCTGCAGGTCGTGAAGACCGCCGTCGCGGTGGTCGCCGCCGTGCTCCTCTGCCGCCTGGTCGTCCAGGGGCCGTTCCCCACCTTCGCGGCGATCGCTGCACTGCTCGTGGTGCAGCCGAGCATCAACCAGTCGTTCGTGAAGGGGCTCGAGCGGAGCGCGGGCGTGGTGATCGGCGTCGTGCTCGCCACCGGGTTCCACCTGCTGCTCGGCGACGGCGTGTTCGTCGTGCTGCTCGTCATCGTGCTCGCGATCCTCATCGCCTGGGCACTCCGGCTCACCCCGACCTCGGCCACCCAGGTGGGGATCAGCGGGATGCTCGTGCTCACCGCCGGGGTCGTGACGCCGAACTACTCCGCCGACCGGATCCTCGAGACCGTGATCGGTGCGATCGTCGCCCTGGTCGTGAACGCGCTCATCGTGCCGCCCGTGCTGCTCGAACCGGCGCACCTCGCCGTCGCCCGGCTCGCCCGCGACACCGCGGTGGCGTTCGAGCGGATCGCGATCGGCCTGACCGAGGGGTGGGACCGCGAGCGCTGGGACGAGGCGCTCGTCGCGGCCCGCGCACTGCGGCAGCAGCACGCCAAGGCCGAGGCGTCCCTGGGGTCGGCGCGTGAGTCCCTGACGATGAACCCGCGCAGTGGCCGGCACCGGACGATCCTCGACCGCGACGTGGTGACCACCGACCACCTGCGCGTCCTGGTGACCCGGGTCACCGGGATGACCCGGGCGATCCGCGACAACACCGCACCGGACCTGCGTGACGACCCGGTGGTGCACGGCATCGCGACCGAGGTGGCACGGATCGGTGCGGACGTCCGGGCGCTGAGCGCTCGGGTGGAATCGACACGGCTCGACCCGGTGGACGGGGTCGGCGGAGCGGACACCGCTGCCTCCGGGCCGGACGTCGGGCCGTGGGCGGAGGCCTCCGAGCCGTCACTCACCGCGCCGCTCGAGGTGGTCCGGCCGAACTCCCGGCACTGGGTGCTCATCGGGGCACTGCTCGAGGACATCCGACGGGTGCGTGGCGAGCTGCTCGGGGAGGACGACTAGTCAGTCCGCGTCAGCGCGCTGCGCAGGCCGCTCGGTCTGCTTCAGCGCGCTGCGCAGGCCGCTTCCGACGCCGTCCGCACGACGTCCGACCAGATCACCGCGGTCGGCACGACGTCGGTCGCGGTCGCACCCGGGATGCCGGCGTCGGCGTACCGGCTGATCTCCGCGACGACGGCCTCGGTGCCGACCTCGCGTGCAGCACGGCTCGCCACGTCCGGCACCGCCGTCCGCAGTTCCGCGACCACGCGGTCGCGCGGTGCGTCCTCCAGTTGCGCGAGCGCGCCGATGCCCTTCCACGCGGCGTCCAGTTCGGCGCGCAGGCGCACGATGGCCGGGTGGTCGATCGAGTCGTTCATGATCCCCCAGTGCGGGCGGCGCATCGGGTCGCGCTGTCCGCTGCCGGAGCCTAGCAACGAAGCAAGCGGCGCTCACGTCCCTAGAACGTGGGACAGACCGTTCTGCTTTGACCTGTGACGAGATTCAGCGAGTCGGACCCGGAGAACGACCCTCCGCGCCGGTTCGATGCCACGATGGGTCCGAGGAGGTCCACTATGCGGCTGTTGGTGGTCGAGGACGACGACGAGATGCGTGCCCTGATGGAACGCGGACTCGCGGCCGAGGGGTACCGGGTCACGGCCGTCGAGAACGGTGTCGAGGCGCTCATCGCCCTCGGCGAGCAGGCGTTCGACCTTGCGGTCGTGGACGTGATGATGCCCGGCATGTCCGGCTTCGAGCTCGCCCGGCGGATCCGTGAGCGCGAGGACCCCGTGCGGATCCTGCTCGTGACCGCGCGCGACGCCGTCGACGACCGCGTGTTCGGGCTCGACGCGGGCGCGGACGACTACCTCACCAAGCCCTTCGCCTTCGCCGAGCTCACCGCTCGGCTGCGTGCGCTCGGCCGTCGTGAGTCCGCCGGGGCACCCCGCACGATCGAGGTCGGGGACGTCTCCATCGACTCCGAGGCCCGCCGCATCTCGATCAAGGGCCAGCGCGTCGCCGTGAGCCCCACCGAGTTCGCCCTGCTCCGACTGCTCGCCCGGTCCGCCGGCAGTGTCGTCGACCGCCCGAAGATCCTCGAAGAGGTCTGGGACGGTTCGCAGCACGTCGACCCGAACGTGGTCGAGCAGTACATCTCGTACCTCCGCAAGAAGCTCACCGCGCACGAGGCCACCGTCGCCATCGCCACGGTCCGCGGTCGCGGGTACCGCCTGGATCTGCTCGGGGCGTGAGCGGGGCCGACGACGCCCCACGATCGGACCGCCGACGCGGCGGTCCGATCCGGCCGCTGCGTCTGCTGTCGCTGCGTGCCCGGATCACGATCGGGTCGACGGCGATCGCCGCGATCGTCATCCTGCTGCTCGTCCTGGTGATGCGCTTCCAGGTGGTGAGCGTCGTCGCGAGTGCGACCCGCACCCTGCTCGACGCCGATGCCGACCCGTACGTCGCCACGCTCGAGGTCGACAGCGACCCCGACCTCTCGCCGCCGGGCAACGCGCAGCTCGTCGCCGTCGTGTCCCCGTCCGGCGAGATCGTGCTGTCGACGATGCCCGATCGTGTCGAGCAGGCGCTCGGCAGTCTGCGGTCCACCCCCGCTGGCACCTCGATCATCACGGCATCCGGCTCGGAGTACCGCGTCGTGGTGGAGCACCCCGTCAACGAGGCCGGCCGCTGGACCGTCGTCGCCGCCCGCAACTCGCAGGCCGAGGCCATCGTCGTCGACGACCTCACGACGACGCTGTCGCTGACCGGCCTGGCCATCCTGCTCGCCTTCGGCGTGGCGTCCTGGGTGCTCGCGACCACCGCGCTGCGCCCGGTGAACCGGATGCGCCGCGAGGCCGAACGGCTCTCCGTCGCCCCGGAGCGTGCCGAACTGCCGGTGGGCCCGGCCCAGGACGAGCTGGCGTCCCTGGCGACCACGCTCAACGCCTTCCTCGCCCGGACCCGGCAGGCGACCGAGCGCGAACGCCAGATGGTGTCGGACGCCAGCCACGAGCTCCGGACGCCCCTGGCGATCCTGACGACCCAGCTCGACCTCGCCTCGCTCGACGGCAACGACGCCGCCGCCCTCGCCGCCCACATCGAACGCGCCAAGCACAGCGTCGCGCGGTTGTCACGGCTGGCGAACGACCTGCTCGCCCTGTCGCGGATCGAGGAGTCGGAGCGCCGTGAACAGGACGGCGACCGGCGCCCCGAGACCGCCTGGTCGGACCTCGGCGACGAGGTGATGGCCGCGGTCGACCGCGTCCGGCTCATCGCGTCGGCGAAGGACATCACCGTCGACTTCGATCTCGAGCCGCCCGTCGCCGTCGGCGGTTCCGGCCCGGGCATCGGCGGCGGCACCGTCGAACCGCGGTACCGGATCGACACCGGCGGGATGGCCCAGCTCGTCACGAACATCGCGGGCAACGCCGTGGCCGCACTCCCCCGCGGCGGCGGCATCTTCGTGTCCTGGCGGAGCACCGGCGGCGAGGGCGTGCTGCAGATCACCGACGACGGCCCCGGCGTGCCCGAGTCCTTCATCCCGGTGGCGTTCGACCGCTTCACCCGTCCGGACGAGGCCCGGACGTCCCGCCCGAACCCGGACCCGTCCACCGGTGCCGGCGCCCTGCCCGGCGGCTCGGGGCTGGGACTCGCGATCGTGCGTGCGGTGGCGGAACGGGCAGGAGGCACGGCGTCGCTCCGCAACGTGCCCGCCGGTGGGCTCGAGGTCACGATCCGCTTGCCCGAGGTGCGCTGAGCACGACCGCTCACTGGAAGTCCCGCGAGCGGGTGCGGACGGACAGCGACAGGTGCTCGATGCGGTCCGCCACCAGGTTGACGACCCCGTCGGGCGAGCGCTCGAGGATGCCCCGGACGATCACCGCCGGGGACTCCCGCGCCACCCGGCGGAAGCGCCCCCAGACCCCGACGCTGCAGATGACGTTGACCAGCCCGGTCTCGTCCTCGACGTTCAGGAACGTGATGCCGGAGGCCGTCGCCGGACGCTGCCGGTGCGTCACGATCCCGCCGACCTCGACCCGTCGTCCGGTCTCGGCGGTCGCGGTGTCCTGCACGCTGAGCACCCGGCGGGCTGCGAGCCGGTCGCGCACGTGCCGGACGGGGTGGTCGTCGGTCGTCATGCCCGTCGACCACATGTCGGCGATGAGCACGTCCCCGCTCGTCATCTGCCCGAACAGCGGCGGCTGCACGAACACCTGCGTGTCCGGCAACTGGTCCGGACGCTCGGCGGCCGCCTGGGCAGCCGACCACATCGCACCGCGGCGGTCGATGTCGAACGGGGCGAAGGCGTCGGCGGCGGCGAGGGCCTCGAGCTGCGGCGCGGTGAGCCCGACCCGGCGGGCCAGGTCCGACATGTCGCGGAAGGGGCCGTTCGCGTCCCGCTCCGCGACGATCTTCTCGGCGCTCTTCCGGCTGAGCGACGCGACCTCGGCGAGCCCGAGCCGCACGGCGAAGGCACCGTCGCGTCGGTGGCTCGCGGTGTCGTCGGGGAGCGCCTTGTCGAAGGGCAGCACCGGTGGCTGCTCGGTGGCCAGGCACGCGTCGTCACCGGCAGGGGCGTCCCCGTCCGGCAGCGGTTCGAGCGTGGCGTCGACCCCGGACCGCAGGATGTCCGGTCGCAGTACGCGGACGCCGTGCCGCCGGGCGTCGGCGACCAGGGTCTGCGGTGAGTAGAACCCCATCGGCTGCGCCCGGAGCAGTGCCGCCAGGAACGCCCCCGGGTAGTGCAGCCGCATCCACGCACTCGCGTAGACGATGAGGGCGAAGCTGATCGAGTGGCTCTCCGCGAAGCCGAAGTTCGCGAACGCCTGGATCTTCGCGTAGATCGCGTCGGCGTCCGCACCGTGGATGCCGTTGTCCGCCATCCCCGTGTAGAGCTTGTCGCGCAGCCGGTCGATCTTCTCGTGCCCGCGCTTCGAGCCCATCGCCCGTCGCAGCAGGTCGGCGTCGTCACCGGAGCAGTTGCCGACCGCGATCGCCATCTGCATCAGCTGTTCCTGGAACAACGGGACCCCGAGGGTGCGTTCGAGCACGGGTTCGAGCGCCGGGTGCATGTAGGTGATCGGTTCCTCGCCCGTGCGCCGGCGGATGTACGGGTGCACCGCGCCGCCCTGGATCGGACCGGGTCGGACGAGTGCGACCTCGATCACCAGGTCGTAGAACCGCCGCGGGAGCAGTCGGGGCAGGGTGCCCATCTGCGCACGGGACTCCACCTGGAACACCCCGATCGTGTCCGCGCGGCAGAGCTGGTCGTAGACCCCCTGTTCCTCCTTCGGGATGGAGTGCATCTCCCAGCGCTCCCCGCAGCGCTCTGCCGCCAGGTCGAACGAGTACTGCAGCGCCGCGAGCATGCCGAGCCCGAGCATGTCGAACTTCACGAGCCCCATGTAGGCGCAGTCGTCCTTGTCCCACTGCAGCACGGTGCGGCCGTCCATCCGGGCGTGCTCGATCGGCACGACCTCGCCCACCGGGCGGTCGGTCAGCACCATGCCGCCGGAGTGGATGCCGAGGTGCCGCGGGAACCCGAGGACGTCGCTCGCGAGCCCGACGACCGCCGGCGGGATGTCGTGGTCCTGGCTCTCGGTCACCGACCCCCACCGCTCGACCTGCTTCGACCAGGCGTCCTGCTGCCCGGGGCTGTGGCCGAGCGCCTTCGCCATGTCGCGCACCGCGCCCTTGGGCCGGTAGGTGATGACGTTCGCGACCTGGGCGGCGTTGTGCCGGCCGTACTTGGCGTACACGTACTGGATCACCTCTTCGCGGCGGTCCGAGTCGAAGTCGACGTCGATGTCGGGTTCCTCGTCGCGCATCGCCGACAGGAACCGCTCGAACGGCAGCCCGTACCGGATCGAGTCCACCGCGGTGATCTCGAGCAGGTAGCAGACCGCCGAGTTCGCCGCCGAGCCCCGCCCCTGGCAGAGGATGCCCCGACCGCGGGCGTACTGCACCATGTCGCGCACGATCAGGAAGTACCCCGGGAAGTTCTTCTCCTCGATCACGGACAGCTCACGCTCGATGCGCTCCCGCTTGCGAGGGTCGACGCCGTCGGCGCTGCCTGGGTAGAACCGCCGGGCACCCGTCCACGTGAGCTCGCGGAGCCACGACATCGCGGTGTGTCCGTCCGGGACGTCGAGGTCGGGCAACCCTGGCTGCACGGTCTTCAGCCGGAACCCGAGCTCGTCGGCGAGCTCCACGGTCCGCTCGATCGCGCCGGGGTAGCGCCCGAACCGTCTGGCCATCTCGGCGCCGGAGCGCAGGTGGGCGGTGTCGGCGGCCGGTAGCCAGCCGTCGATCTCGTCGAGGCTGCGGCGGGCGCGCACCGCCGCGAGTGCGGTCGCCACCGGGAACCGGTCGGGGGTGGCGTAGTGCACGTTGCCGGTGGCGACCAGGGGCAGCGCGTGCTTCGCGGCGAGGGTGGCCAGGGCGTCGTTGCGGGCGCTGTCGAGCGGGTCGCCGTGGTCGAGCAGCTCCACGACGACGTTGCGGCTGCCGAACCGGTCGAGCAGCACCCGGAGCGCCGTCTCGGCGGCGGACTCGCCACCCTGCTCGAGGGCCTGCCGCACGGAACCCTTCCGGCAGCCGGTGAGGACCCGCCAGTGCCCGTCGGCCCGCGCGGCGAGGTCGTCGAGGTCGTACTGCGGGCTGCCCTTCTCGGACCCGGCGGCCAGGTGTGCGCTCGTCACCGCGCCGGCGAGCCGGTGGTAGCCGTCCTGGCCGTCGGCGAGCAGGAGCAGGTGCGAGCCCTCGGGGTCGGGCACACCGTTCTGCGGTTCGGTCAGCCCCAGGGACAGCTCGGTGCCGAAGACGGTGCCGACCTGCGGGTACGACTCGGCGACCTCGGCCATCCGGGCGGCCCCGTAGAAGCCGTCGTGGTCGGTGAGCGCGAGGGCGTGCAGTCGGAGCCGAGCGGCTTCTTCGAACAGGTGCTCGGGCTGGCTGGCGCCGTCGAGGAAGCTGAAGGCCGAGTGCGCGTGCAGTTCGGCGTACGGCACCACGGGCCCGCCGTCGGTGTCGAGCGGCGACGGGACGTACGGCTCGCGCTTCCGCGACCACGCCGGGCTGTCGCCGCCGTCGCCGTCGTGCGCCGTGCCCGGGCTCCGCTTGTCGGACAGCGCGCGCTCGAACTGCGACCACGGGATGGGTGGGTTGCTGTAGCCCATCAGGTCACGCTCCTGTCGGTGGTGGTGGTCGGGGTCACGTCGCGATCGCCTCGGCCCACCAGCGGTGGTCCGCCAGCACCAGGTACCAGGCGCGCCCCTCGGCGTCGACGAGCTGGAGCCGGTGCAGGCGTCGGCCGCCGGACTCCCACCACCGGACGACGAGCGGCCACGGCCCCGCCCAGGCCGTCACGGCGGAGAACCCGCCGCCCCGGTCACCCTCGGCGCGGAACCGGTCGGGTACGCCGGACAGCACGCCGCGCTCGTCGACGTCGACGCTCGCACCGCCGACGGCGACGACGTCGACCGCTCGGGGACGCTCGAGCACGGTGGCTGGTGGCGGGCCGGGCAGCTTGCCGGGCCACGGTCGGTCGCGAACGGTCGCCAGGGCACGCTCACCACCGGCGGGCGCGTCACCCCACGGCACGAGCACCACGCGCTCGGACAGGGTGCGGCCACCACCGATGCGCGGACTCACCACACCGTCGTGGCCGACCATGCCCTGGATCCGGGCGAGGCCGTGGTGCACGCGCTCGTCCGGGCCGGAGCCCCACAGCCCGCGCTCGTGGTTCGCCATGTCGTCGACGGCGACCGGCTCGAGCACGACCGAGGTGACCGGCGCCTCGAGCCCGCTGGGGTCCACCCCACCGGCGAGCTGCCACCGCACCCGGTCGACCACGTCGGCGGCGTCGAACCAGCGCGGGTGCGCCCAGGTCCGTTCGAGCAGGATGTCGCGCTCGTCGCCGATCCCCACACGGATCGTCGTCGCCACGAGCCCCGCGGCCCGGAGTCGCTCGGCGAAGTCGTCGGCGGAACGCCGGAACGCGAACGCGATCTGGTCGGCGCGGTCCAGCGGGGGTTCGAACGACGCCTCGACCCGGAGTTCCGGCGGGATCTCACGCGCCGCGATCTCGCGGGGGTCGCGGCCCCCGGCCAACCGGTGCAGGAACGCCCCGGCCACGCCGAAGCGGTCCCGCACCTGTTCGTCGCCGAGTGCCGCGAAGTCGCCGAGCGTGGTGATGCCGAGCCGGTCGAGCACCGTTGTGAGGTCGGGGTCGCCGAGCACGCCGAGCGGCAGGTGCGCGAGGAAGTCCGCCGACCCCCCGACGGGCACGAGGCGCACCCGTTCGCCGGGACGCACCGGACGGGCGCGGGCGGCCTGGTCCGCCGCGAACGGGGTGTCGGCCACCCCGGCCCGCACCGCGGGGGCGCCGTGGTCGGCCGCGATGCCGGCGAGGGTCGCCGCCGCCGCGCGCTCACCGCCGTAGTACCGGGCCGGCCCGCGGGCACGGAGCGCGAGGGTGCCCGGCCGCAGCACCTCGACCCCGGGGACCGCCGCCTCGACCGCACGGATGACGGGCTCGAAGGCGCGGTGGTCGAGGGCGTCGTCGTAGGGCTGCACGAGGAGCTCGGGGCACCGCGCCTGCGCCTCACGCACGCGGAGCCCCCGCACGACGCCCTGCTCACGCGCGGACGCGGAGCTCGCGAACACGAGCCCCTTCGCGGTCAGGGCGAGGGGCTGCTCCGGCGGGGTGCCACCGGCCCGAGCCGCCGCGATGACCGGCCAGTCCGGGCACCAGAGCACGATCGTCCGGGTCGGGGGTGGTTCGGGCAGTGCCGCTCCCCGCGTGATCGCGTCGGTCCGGACGCGCCCGGAGGCGATCACGACGCCACCGCCACGGGCCGCAGCACGCGGGTGTCCCCGGAGCCCACCGTCGGCACCGGTGTGGCGGCCCGGACCGCACCGTCGGCCGCGGGCAGGAGCAGCTCGGCGGTCGCCGGACGCACCGCGCCGGCCCGCCCGGTCGCGGTCACGGTGGCCCGGCGCTCCGTCAGGTGGCCGTGGCCCTGACCGATGCCGCTCCACGTCGAGGACGTGACCCGCAGCGTGACGTCCGCCCCGGGCCAGGAGCCGAGCGCGACGAGTGCGCCACCGCGCTGTCGCAGGCGGGCCGACAGCCGTGCCACGTCGCCCGGCACGACCCGGCTGAGCGGTCGGGTGAGGACGATCTGGGCGACGTCGGCCATCGCCGCCGTCACGGCGAGCCACTGGTCACCCGGATCGGGGACGAGCACGAGCCGTTCGAGGTCGATCCCCGCGGCGGCGGCGGCTTCGATCCCGAAGGACGGCACCCCGACGACCGCACACCACGCCCCGGCCGCCGAGGCCGCCTGCAGCATGGTGATCGCGAGCAGCACCGACTCGGGGACGGCGTAGGTGCCACCGACCCGGATCGCGCCACCGGGCAGCAGGGGTTCGAGCGCCGGGGCCGTGGGGAGCCCGGCGGTGTCGACCCGGGTGGACTCCATGTCGGCCACCCGGGACCGCAGGGACGTGATGCGGTCGAGCGCGGCCCGGGCATCGCTCAGGTGGTCCGGCCCACGGCGCGCACCGCCACCGCCCGCACCGCTGCCGCCGCGTGCAGCACTGCTCCGCCCGCCCCGGTCCGGGGTGGGCGACCGGAGTGCCGCCGCCGTCTGCATGCCCTCATATTCGAACATGTGTTCGATGATGTCAATCGCGTCCGACATCCGTGGGCAGTCCTGGTCGAACACGTGTTCGGATCAGGGCATCAGCTCACCAGCTGGCAACCGCCCCGACCCCGCCGAGCACCGACCGCGTCTTGGTCTCGACCTCGTCCGCCTCGTCCGCGGGCACCGACGACCAGGTCACCGCTCCCCCGGCTCCGAAGGTCCGGGAACGCACCGCACCCGACTCGTCGAGCACGGTCACGAGGCTACGGATCGCCACCGACAGGTCGACCGCCCCGCTCGCCGAGAAGTACCCGATCGCGCCCGAGTACACCCCGCGCGGCGCCCCCTCGAGCCGGTCCGCGATCGCCGTGGCACTGCTCTTCGGCGCCCCGGTCATCGACCCCGGCGGGAACGCCGCGTGCACCACGTCGGCCCGCGACGTCCCCGGCGGCAGCACCGCCCCGATCGTCGAGACCAGCTGGTGCACGCTGGCGTACGTCTCGACGGCGCACAGCCGCTCGACGTGCACCGACCCGGGCACCGCGGTCCGCAGCAGGTCGTTCCGCAGCAGGTCGACGATCATCACGTTCTCGGCGCGGTCCTTCGGGCTCGCCGCCAGGTCGTCCCGCGCGGCCGCGTCCGCCACCGCGTCGGTAAGCCGCCGCCGCGTGCCCTTGATCGGCTCCGCGAGCACCGCTCCGGCCGCGTCGATCCGCAGGAACCGCTCCGGTGACCGGCTCGCCACGCGCAGCGCGCCGAGCCGCAGGAACGCACCGAACGGGACGGGATCGGCCGCCCGCATCCGCAGGTACTCGTCCAGGTGCGGGTCCGTACCGGGGCCGCCACGGGCCTCCAGTCCGACCGCGAAGGCGGTGGTGAGGCAGACCTGGAACGCGTTCCCCTCGCGGATCTCCGCGCGGCACGCGTCGACCGCCCGCTCGTAGGCGGCGCGCGTGACGCGTCCGGTCGCCGTGGACACCCCGGCCGGGAGGCCCGTGGCCGCGTCCACGACGCCGGCCGACGTCGTGGGGGTGGGCACCTCCTCGAGCCACACGCGGTTCCGCGCACTGGCCGCCGGTTCCACGTCGGCGACGAGCGCGAGCGCCCAGGCGCCACCGGTGTGGTCGACGACGACGGCGCGGTCGACGAACCGCAGGTCGGCGTCGGCGTACCCGTCGGCGGTGCGGTCCGGGCCGCCGGACTCGCGGCCGAGCTCGTAGCCGAGGAACCCGACCCAGCCCAGCGCGAACCCGCACCCGACGACCGGCTCGGGCAGGCGGGGCGTGCGTCGGAGCAGGTCCGCCAGCACCGCGAAGGCCGGACGCTCCTCGGATCGGGCGGGCCCGAACCACCCCTCGGCGGGCGCGGCGACCGTCAGGTGCGCGCGACGGTCCTGGTGCCGGAACCGTGCGGCGAACGGCCCGTCCGTCCACGCCAGCACGGACCACCGTGCCCGGGGTCGAGCCGTGGCGGGAGCACCGTCGGGCAGGCCGGAGTCGAGCCACACCAGGTCCCCGGGGACCTGCGCCGCCAGGGCCGCGAGGTCGGGGACCGGGTCGAGTCGGCGGACCTCGACGCGGACGCCGGGGTCGGGGGTGCTCAGATCGCGGCGATCGTCCATGCGGCGGCGTGCGAGGCACCGGGCGCGAGCACCACGAGGCCGCGGTCCTCGCCGTCGTTGAAGGCGTCGGGGGCGCACGTCATCGGCTCGACGGCGAGACCGGCGCGGTGGTACTCGGGGACGACGTGGTCGGCGGTGTGCACCTGCGCCCAGCCGCACTCCGGCCCGAAGGTCGCACGGACCCCGCGACCGTCCGCCGCCGTGACCGCGATGGTGGCGAGGCCGGCGGTGTCGCGGTCGAAGCCGGTGAAGGCGTGGTCGATGAACCGGTCGCTGATCAGCGTGGGCGTGCGCAGGTCGAACTCGTCGTGCACGGGGACCAGGTCGGTCGGGACGAGCCGGTCCGGCGTCACCTCGAGCACCTGGGCGGCGGGGAGCGTCAGGGCCCAGTCGTCGACGGTGCCGGTACCCGCGACGAGGTACGGGTGCGGGCCGGTCCCCCACGGTGCGTCCTCGGCTCCGGTGTTCGTCCCGGTGATCGTCGTGTGCAGCCCCTCGGCGTCGAGCCGGTACTCCACGGTGACCTCGACGCGGTACGGGTAGCCCTGCTGCGCCTGGACGGTCGTGGCGAGCACCACGCGGTCGTCCGCCTGCTCCTGCACGCGGAAGTCCGTCCACGCGACGAGTCCGTGCAGGGCGTGGTGCCGTGCGGGCTCGGTGAGGGCGAGCGCGTGGTCGACGCCGCCGAAGGAGTACTCGCCGTCGACGATCCGGTTCGGCCACGGGGCCAGGACGGCACCGCGGAAGACCGGGCGGACCTCGTCGGCGTCGAACGGGACGACCAGGTCTCGGCCCTCGTGCCGCAGGGTCCGCAGTGTCGCTCCGACCGTGGCGATGTCGGCCGTGTACCCGGCGGAGGCGATCGTCAGCGGGGACCCGGACAGCGGCGCGTCGTTGCTCATGGGCTCAGCGTATCGGGCCACCGAGTCCCGCCGGGCGCACGAAAAACCCCGCCGTTCCGAGGAACGACGGGGTTGCGGGTGGATCTGAGGGGACTCGAACCCCTGACCCCCTGCATGCCATGCAGGTGCGCTACCAGCTGCGCCACAGACCCAGATCGTGCTGTTTCCGTACCAACCGGTTCCCCGGAGGCACCATAGAAGCGTACACCATGCGAACGCCGGGCAACGAAATCGAAGCCGTCACCCGGGCGCGTCGCTGATCAGGCGGTGTGGTCCACCGGGAGCTCGAGCGGGATCGTCGGGCAGTCGGCCCAGAGACGCTCGAGTGAGTAGTACTGGCGGTCTTCGTCGTGGAAGACGTGCACGATGATCTCGCCGAAGTCGATGAGGACCCAACGGCCCTCGGTACGGCCTTCGCGGCGGAGCGTCTTGGCACCGAGCTCGAGGAGGCGTTCCTCGACGGCATCGGCGATGGACTGCACGTTGCGCTCGTTCCGACCGGTTGCGAGCAGGAACACGTCCGTGAGCTGCAACGGCCCGGTCACGTCGAGAGCGACGAGGTCCTCGGCCTGCTTGGCGTCGGCCGCGAGTGCTGCGGCCTGCACGAGTTCCAGTGCGCGAGTGGAGGCGGTCACGGATTCCTTCCGGTCGTCGAACCGACGGACAGCCGGTTCGCTTGATGGGTCACGATCATAAGCCACCCCGCCGACAGCGGCCAGGCCAGGGGCGGCGGGGTGGTGGAGAACGGACGTCGAGGACGGCAGCGGTCAGCCGCCGAACGCGTGGGTGGTGAGCAGTGCGGTGATGATGACGCCGGCCGCGGCCAACCCGACCGCGCCGACCGTCACACCGAGGATCAGCGGCGTACGCGACTCCTTCGGCTTGGCGGCGGCGAGCACGACCTGACGGGTCGAGGTGTGGCTGGACACCGCGCGGCTGGCCCGCACCGGGCTGGCGTCGGTCTCGGGCTGCTCGTCCTGCTGCTCGAGCAGGCGGTCGACCTCGGCGCCGTCGATCGGCCGGTGCGACCCCGTCGACGACAGCGACGCCGGCAGGTCGATCGACCCGGTCAGGATCACCTCGCCCGTCGCGTTGAGCGCACCGGTGGGGTCGGCCAGGGCCGAG
Organism: Curtobacterium sp. MCLR17_043; assembly: GCF_003224215.1. Classification (NCBI taxonomy): domain Bacteria; kingdom Bacillati; phylum Actinomycetota; class Actinomycetes; order Micrococcales; family Microbacteriaceae; genus Curtobacterium; species Curtobacterium sp. MCLR17_043. The sequence goes on from NZ_QKLH01000012.1 coordinate 22,938, forward strand.
TTCGGCAGGATGATCGCGTTCGTGTTCGTCACCGCGACGCGGCGGGTGCCCGTCTCGGCGTCGTGCACCTCGGAGTCGTTCGAGTCGTGCGCCTGCTGCGACCAGTGGCCGGCGGGCGGCGCGAAGGCCGTGGTCACCGGCTTCGGCTCGGTCGGACGCTGGAACGCCGCGGGGACCTTCGGGGCCTCGGTCGCGGGCTCGGGCAGCGGCACCTCGTTGGTGTCGTCGTCCTCGGCGTCGAGCGAGAGCGGGAACACCGCGGGGGTCGCTGCGGCGGCGTTCGTCGGGATCGGGACCGGCGTGACGGCGGGCTGCGACCCGGCAGCGGGAGCGGGAGCGTCGTCGGCAGACCGGGCCGGAGCGTCCTCAGACGACTCGTCCGCCGGTGCGACGTCGGTCGTCTCGTCCGCAGGAGCGTCGGACTCGGGGACGTCGCCCGCCGGGGCGTCGGTCTCCGGCGCTCCAGACTCCGGGACGTCGGTCGCGGACGCGTCGGACTCGGTGACGTCGGCGGGCGGCGACCACGTCGACCGGTGGCGGCGGGGCTCCTCGGCGTGCGCAGCGGCCTCCTCGAGGGGCTCGAGCGCGTCCGGGGACCCGTCGGCCTCGGTGGCCTGGGCGACCGCGGCCTGGTCGAGGACCGTCGGGGCAGCGGGCTGCTCGTCGTGCGCGGCCTCGGCGTCCGGAGCGCTCTGCGGCGCGGCGGAGGGGTCGATCGTGTCCACCGACCCGAGGACGTCCTCGACGGTGCGGTCGGACGACTGGGGCGTGGGGTTCTGCAGCGGGACCGGCAGGACCGCCTGGCGCTCGGCGGCACGGAGCTGCCGGATCTGCCGACGGGTGAGCCCACCGCTGCCGGGGACGATCTCGGTCGCGGAGGCCGGCGGGAACGGCGGCACACCGGCCGCGGGTGCCGACACCGGGACGGACGCGGCGGATCCGGGGTCGGTCTGCGCCGATGCCGGCGCGGACGACTGGGCGGGGCCGCCGGGGGCCGGGGCGACGTGCGACCCCGGACGGCGACGGGACTCGGGGGTCTCGGCGGCGGGTGCGGCGACGGTCGGGGGCGGCGTCGCGGGCTGCGAACCGGCCGCGGCGGCACGCTCCCGCTCGCGCGCCTGGCGCCGCGACAGGGGCGGCTGCGCGTCGGACGAACTCATGCAACGCTCCGATACAGATGGTGCTTGGAGATGTACTGGACGACACCGTCGGGAACCAAGTACCAGACGGGGAACCCCCGTCGAACCCGGTCACGGCAATCCGTCGAGGATATGGCCAGTGCAGGGACTTCGAGCAAGCTTACGTCCCGCTCGGGCAATCCGGTGAGGCTCAAGGCGTGTCCCGGACGCGTCACGGCCACGAAGTGCGCGAGGTCCCAGAGACCATCATGGTCTTTCCAGTCGACGATCTGCTGAACGGCGTCTGCGCCCGAGATGAAGACGAGCTGGGCATCCGGCCGTTGTTCGTGCAGGTCCCGCAGGGTGTCGACGGTGTACGTCGGCCCCGGGCGGTCGATGTCCACGCGGCTGACGGTGAACATCGGGTTCGACGCGGTGGCGATCACGGTCATCAGGTACCGGTGCTCGGCGTCGGTGACGTCGGACTTCATGTACGGCTGTCCGGTGGGGACGAAGACGACCTCGTCGAGGTCGAACGCCCGCGCCACCTCGGACGCCGCGACCAGGTGCCCGTGGTGGATGGGGTCGAACGTGCCACCCATCACGCCGATGCGTGGCCGTCCGGTGGTCTCGAGCATCGAGTGGTCGGTCAGATCTTGGTGTGACCGAACTCGTCGACACCCGTCTCGTGGTGGCGGGTGGCCTCGAACTTCTGGGAGTGGCGGTAGGCCACGTCGCGGAAGCTCCAGGTCACGAAGCCGAGGAAGATGAAGAAGAGGGCGCCGACCATGGGGAACACGAACGCGGGCGCCCCGGAGGCGTGCTCAGCAGCTTCTGCGAGGAGGGTCATCGTTCGTGCTCCGTTCGGTCGGGGAAAGACGCCGTTCAGTCTAGCCGCGGATCTGCCCGGAGCCGCGCACGATCCACTTCGTGCTCGTGAGCTCCGGCAGGCCCATCGGACCGCGCGCGTGCAGCTTCTGCGTCGAGATGCCGACCTCGGCACCGAAACCGAACTCGCCGCCGTCGGTGAACCGGGTCGAGGCGTTCACCATCACGACCGCCGAGTCGACGGTCGCCAGGAACCGTTCGGCGGTGTCGACGTCGTTCGTCACGATCGACTCCGTGTGGTGCGTCGACCACCGGGCGATGTGCGCCATCGCCGCGTCGACGTCGGGCACGACACGGATCGACAGGTCGAGGTCCATCGACTCGGTCGCCCAGTCGTCGTCGGTGGCGCGGAGCACCCCGGGCACGATCGCCCGCGTGGCGTCGTCGCCGCGCAGCGTCACACCGGACGCCCGCAGCCGGTCGGCCAGCAGTGGCAGGAGCCGTTCGGCCGCGGCCTCGTGCACCAGGAGGGTCTCGAGGGCGTTGCACACGCTCGGCCGCTGCACCTTGCTGTTCAGGACGATGTCGACCGCACGCTGCTCGGGCGCGGACGCGTCGAGGAACACGTGCACGACGCCCGCACCGGTCTCGATGACCGGCACCTGCGACTCGGTGACGACGGTCTGGATGAGCGCGGCGCTCCCCCGCGGGATCAGCACGTCGACCAGGCCGCGTGCCCGCATGAGCTCGGTGGCACCGGCGCGGCCGAACTCGTCGATGGTCTGCACCAGGTCGCGGGGCAGCCCCACCGACTCGACAGCGTCCTGGATCCGGGCGACGAGCACGGCGTTCGTGTGCTGGGCCGCCGACCCGCCACGGAGCACGACGGCGTTGCCCGACTTGAGCGCGAGGGAGGCGATGTCGACGGTGACGTTCGGGCGTGCCTCGTAGATCGCCCCGACGACACCGAACGGCACGCGCACCTGGGTGAGCTGGAGTCCGTTCGGCAGCTGCGACCCGCGCACGTGCTCCCCCACGGGGTCGGTCAGCCCGACGACGTGCTCGACCGCGGCGGCGAGGGCCTCGATCCGGACGGGGTCGAGTCGCAGCCGGTCGAGCAGCCCGGACGAGAGCCCGCCGTCCTCGCCGGCGACGAGGTCGTCGTGGTTCGCGGCGATGATCTCGTCGGTCGCGGCACGCACCGCCGAGGCGATCGCGCCGAGGGCCGCGTCCTTGACGGCGGTCGTCGCGGTCGCGAGCGCCGACGAGGCGGCCCGTGCCGCCACGAGCTTGTCGGTGAGGGTCGGGGCGGGCGCGATCGACGACATGGACCGATTGTAGGTCCGCCCCTCGGTTCGTGACGGGCGTGCCGGACGCTCGCCGTGCCTCCAGGCCCGGTCCGCCGCTCCGAGCGGGCACGACACGTCGTCACCCGCCTGCCGAGCGGTCACCGATCGTCGCTCCGCGCCGCCCCTACCGACGGTTCCCGACCGTTCGACGGCGTCCCGACGGGGAGTCGTGACCGCCTGGAGGCCCGGCACCGGTCTCCGGGACCGGCGCCGGGCCTCCAGGCGGTCGTGTCCACCCCACCGACCGGTCACGCCACGTCGTCCTGCGCCACGCGAGCGGTCACAGACCGTCGCTCCGCGACGCCCACACCGACGGCCTCCGACCAGTCGGCGCCGTCCCGACGGGGAGTCGTGACCACTCGCTGCCACTGGCGCGACGCGGCGCCGCACTGTGCGGGCTGCGTCAGGGACGCGGCGCGGCGTGGAACCAGGTGCCGAGGTGTTCGCCCGCCAGCGCGCGGTCGACCAGCGCCGTGTCGGTCACGAGCACCGCGGTGCCCGCCTCGGCCGCGAGCCGTGCGGCGGCGACCTTGGTCCCCGCTCCCCCGGTGCCGACGCCGGCGGTGCCGATCGAGCCGAAGGTGACCCCGGCGAGCTCGTCGCCGAACGGCACCTCGTCGATGCGGGTCGCGCCGGGCTGCTCCGGGGGTGCCGTGTAGAGCGCCTCGACGTCGGACAGCAGCACGAGGGCGTCGGCGCCGAGCAACCGGGCCACCAGGGCTGCGAGCCGGTCGTTGTCGCCGAAGCGGATCTCGTGCGTGGCGACGGTGTCGTTCTCGTTCACGATCGGCAGCACGCGCAGGGCGAGCAAGCGGTCGATGGCGCGCTGGGCGTTCACCCGGTGCGTGGGGTTCTGCAGGTCACCGGCGGTGAGCAGGATCTGCGCCGCGACGACACCGTGCCGGTCGAGTTCCTTCTGGTACCGGAACATCAGGACGTTCTGCCCGGTGGCGGCCGCCGCCTGCTGCGTGGCGAGGTCGTCCGGCCGGCCCTCGAGCCCGAGGAACGGGAACCCGGTCGCGATCGCACCGGACGACACGAGCACGACCTCGGTCCCCCGGCCGTAGGCGGCAGCCAGCGCGTCCACCAGGGGGCCGATCTGGCCGGCGGCGTCACCGCTGACCGAGGACGAGCCGACCTTGACGACGATCCGCCGCGCACGCGGGATGTCCTCGCGCCGTGTGACGGGTCCGAGGTCGGTGCGGGCGGTCGTGTCGGTCATGCCGCGGTCAGTCCTTCTGGTCGCTGGTCTCGACCTGGTCGGCGTCGAACTGGTCGCCGGTGCCGAGCTGGTCGCTGGTCACCACGTCGTCGTCCACCCAGAGCCCGGAGACGCGCTCCTGCTCGAGCTCGGCACGGGCAGCCGCCTTGGCGTCCATCCGCTCGAAGTACTCCTCGCGCCGCTCGTTGCGGGTCGGACGCGAGGTCGCACCGATGCGGGCGTCGGTCCCTCGGGCGCTCGTGATGAGCTCCGCGGTCGACGTGAGCGTGGGCTCCCAGTCGAACACCATGCCGCCGTCGCCACCGATGACGACGGTGGAGCCGGCGACGGCTCCGGCCTTGAACAGGCCGTCCTCGACGCCGAGCTTCGCGAGCCGGTCGGCCAGGTAGCCGATCGCCTCTTCGTTCGTGAAGTCCGTCTGCTGGACCCAGCGCTCCGGCTTGGCGCCGCGGACGCGGTAGAAGCGGTGCTCCTCGCCACCCTCGGCGCGCACGGTGAACGGCTTCTCGTTGACCGAACGGGGGCGGAGCACGATGCGCTCCGGCACCGGCTCGGCCGCACGGGCGGCGCGGGCCTGCTCGACGATGTCGGCCAGGGCGAACGTCAGCTCGCGGAGCCCCTTGCGGGACGCCGTGGAGATCGGGAAGACGCGGTAGCCGCGGCCCTCGAGCTCGGCGGTGACGAACTCGGCGAGCTCCTGCGCCTCGGGCACGTCGATCTTGTTCAGGGCGATGAGCTGCGGGCGCTCGAGCAGCGGCACCTGGCCCTCGGGCACCGGGTAGCGCTCGAGCTCGCCGAGGATGACGTCGAGGTCGCTGATCGGGTCGCGGCCCGGGTCGAGCGTGGCGCAGTCGATGACGTGGAGCAGCGCCTCGCACCGCTCGACGTGGCGCAGGAACTCGAGACCCAGGCCCTTGCCCTCGGACGCGCCCTCGATCAGACCGGGGACGTCGGCGACGGTGAAGCGGGTGTCACCGGACTCGACGACGCCGAGGTTCGGGGTGAGGGTCGTGAACGGGTAGTCCGCGATCTTCGGCTTGGCGGCGGAGACGGCCGCGATCAGCGAGGACTTGCCGGCGCTCGGGAACCCGACGAGGGCCACGTCGGCGATGGTCTTCAGCTCGAGGCTGATGTCCCCCGCCCAGCCCTCGGTGCCGAGCAGCGCGAAGCCGGGGGCCTTGCGCTTCGTGGTGGAGAGCGCCGCGTTGCCGAGGCCGCCCTGTCCACCGGGGGCCACGACGACGCGCATGCCGGGCTCGGTGAGGTCGGCGATGACCTCGCCGGACTCGTCGTACACCACGGTGCCGACGGGCATCGGGAGCTCGAGGACCTCGCCGCTGACACCGCTGCGGTGGTCACCCATGCCGGGCTGCCCGTTCTTCGACGAGCGGTGCGGCGAACGGTGGTAGCCGAGCAGCGTCGTCACCTGCGGGTCGGCCACGAGCACGATGTCGCCACCGTCACCGCCGTTGCCGCCGTCGGGCCCGGCGAGGGGCTTGAACTTCTCACGGCGGACCGACACGCAGCCGTTGCCGCCGTGCCCCGCGCTGAGGTGCAGGGTCACGCGGTCGACGAAGGTCGCCATGGGTCCACTCCAGGTGTTTCGTTGTGCCGACGGGATCGTCGGCGGGAAAAGCGAAGGAGGGGCGGGCACTCGGCCCGCCCCTCCAGCTGCAGTCGTTCGAACGACTACGCGTTGACGATGTTGATGACCTTGCGGCCACCCTTGGTGCCGAACTCGACCGAACCGGACGAGAGGGCGAACAGCGTGTCGTCGCCACCGCGGCCGACGTTGGCGCCCGGGTGGAAGTGCGTGCCGCGCTGGCGGACGATGATCTCGCCGGCGTTGACGACCTCGCCACCGAAGCGCTTCACGCCGAGGCGCTGTGCGTTCGAGTCACGACCGTTGCGAGTGGAACTCGCACCCTTCTTGTGTGCCATGAGTTGACTCCCTTACGCGATCTTGGTGATCTTGACGCGGGTCAGCTCAGCGCGGAAACCCTGGCGCTTCTTGTACCCGGTCTTGTTCTTGAACTTCTGGATGATGACCTTGGGACCACGGAGGTCGTCGAGCACCTCGGCGGTGACGGTCACGTTCGCGAGCTCGGAAGCCGCCGACGTGATCTTGTCACCGTCCACGAGGAGCACGGGGGCGAGGTCGATGTTGCCCTTGTCGTCCGCCTTGGCACGGTCGATGGTCAGGATGGTGCCGACCTCGACCTTCTCCTGACGGCCGCCGGCGCGCACTACTGCGTAAACCACGTGGAAATCCTTACGTAACTCTGCTTGAGGGAAGTCTCGGGTGCCCACTTCTGCACGAGCGGCTCCCGGAAGGCCGGGCCCGATCGGCGACGCAGGCAGAACGGCCCGCTGACACCAGGGACCGAGAATACTCGATCACCCTGGGTCCGGTCAAACGGCGACACCCGTACGATTGCACGGTGACCGTGTTGATCGACCCACCGACGTGGCCCGCCCACGACACACTGTGGTCGCACCTCGTCAGTGATGAATCCTACGCGGAACTCCACGCGTTCGCTGCGCGGGCCGGTGTGCCGCGCCGTGCGTTCGACCACGACCACTACGACGTCCCGCTCTCGCGGTACGACGAACTGGTGGCCGCTGGCGCCTCGGCCGTGACCGGTCGCGAGCTCGTGCTGCGGTTGATCCGCAGTGGGCTGCGCGTGGCGCAGCGGGACAAGCGCGGTCTCTGACCGCCCGTCCGGACGCCCGGGAGGCGCGGCGTGCGTCCGCCCCGCCCGGCACCGCGCACGGTGCGCCGCCGGCTCGCAGGGCCGCGCGAACGGGCTCAGCGGGGCGCTGGACCGCCCCAGGGGTTCGCCGGGGGCTGCTGCTGGTCTGGGCGTGGCCCGGCGCCGTACTGGCCGCCGTACTGGCCGTGGGGGTCGGGCTGCACGCGCCCCTGCCCGTACGGTGCCGGCGGCTGCTGCTGTGGCTGCTGTGGTGCCGGCGGCTGGATCGTCGAGGGTGGGACCGCGTCGGCGGGTCGGACGGTGCCCGGCATCCCCGAGGTCGTCGACGAGCCACGTCCGCGGCGCGGCCGACCGAGCCAGAGCCAAGCTGCCGTGGCGGTCGCCAGGAGCATCACGGTGAACGGCAGACCGTTCTGCAGCGGTCGCGTGAGCACGTCGATGACGAGCTGGGAGCCGCCGGCGGTGGCCGCTCCGAACGAGCCGGTGAAGACCCCGACGAGCATCAGGGCCACCGTGCCCGCGGCGCCGGCGAGGACCACGCGGAGCAGGAGCCTCGGCAGCGGGCTGCGGCGGTCGATCGGCGTCAGGAACGCCAGGGCCAGGAACGCGCCGACGTAGTACGGGAACGGAGCCACGAAGACCCCGGTCGTGAAGCTGCCGAGCAGGCTCGTGCCGGCGCCGTAGTGCCGGAACGGACTGACCACGAGCGAGGTGCCGAGCAGCCCGAAGAGCCCGGACACGAACTCGACGAGCACCAGGGCCACCACGGCGATGAGCGCACCGGCCGTGTTCGTCACCGAGGCGCCGGGCGCGAAGGCCCGGCGGGGGTCGGCCGGGGCACGGGGCGGCCGCGGCGGGGCGTACGGCGCGCCGGCACCGGGCTGACGCCCGTACTGCGGCACGCCGCCCTGCTGCGGCGGCACCGGGCCGCCGGGCTGCTGGGCACCCGGGCCGGGCGGTGCGGGCTGGGACCAGCCCGCACCGTAGTACCCACGCTGCTGCTGCGGGTCGCCCGGGTTCGACACGTCAGTTCCCCAGGATCACGGAGCCGTCGGAGCCGTCGGCGTCGTCGGTCGACTCCTCCGTCGGCGTGGCGGGAGCGCTGATGCTCGGCGACGAGACCCGGCGGGAGCGCGAGCGCCCCTGTCCGGGCTGCTTCGGCTCCGGGAGCGCCTGGAGCACCGAGTCGAGCAGGGACTCGGCGTCCGGGGCGACCGCGCGGGGCTCGCGCTTGGGCGCCGCGGCGATCGGGATGTCCAGGATCGCCACGGTGTTGTCGGTCGGCGTCACGGTGGCGCTCGAGCTCACGCGACGGCGGGCCGGGGCCTTCGCCTTCGGTGCGGCTGCGGGCTCGGTGACGGCCGGAGCAGCGACCTTCGGCGCGCGCGCCTCGGGCTCGACGATCACGGCGGGCTCAGCGGTGACCGACGACCCAGACGGGTCCGACGGCTCGGCAGCGGGTGCCTGCAGTGCATCGGTGGCCCGAGCGTCGGCAGCGGCCTGCTGGTCGCCGCCCTGCTGGTCTCCGCTCTGCTGCTCTGCCCCGCGGCCGCCACGGCCACGGCGACGACGCTTCGAACCGGTCGGCTGCTCGCCACCCGTGCTGTCCGGGCCGGTCGACGCGTCGGCCGACGACGGTGCCGTGGCCTCCGTCGCGGTCGCGGTCACGGCAGCTGCTGCGGCCTCTTGTTCGTCGTGCGAGAGGGTCGAGGCGGCGATCCGCGACAGCGCGTTCTTCACGTCGTCGGTGATCTGGTGCGCCTGGCCGGAGGCACCGTTCGACTGCCCCGAGGAACCGGAGTTCCCCTTGCCACCGTTGCCGTTGCCGTTGTCGGATCGGCCGTTCTCGTTGCCGTTCCCGCCGCGGCCCTTGCGACGGCCCTTGCTCGGGCCCGGGTCGGCGTTGTTGTCGTTGATCTTCGCGTTGACCTCGTCGAGGGACTCGCGCAGGCCGACACCGATCTTCTTGCGGGTCATCTGCACGAGGCCGAGCGAGGTGATCTCGGCGACCTGGTGCTTCGTGCGGTCGCGGCTCAGGCACTCGACCAGGCGGCGGAGCACGAGGTCGCGGTTCTCCTCGAGCACCATGTCGATGAAGTCGACGACGATGATGCCGCCGATGTCGCGCAGGCGGAGCTGGCGGACGAGCTCCTCGGCGGCTTCGAGGTTGTTCTTCGTGACCGTCTCTTCGAGGTTGCCACCGGAGCCGACGAACTTGCCCGTGTTGACGTCGACGACCGTCATGGCCTCGGTGCGGTCGATGACGAGCGAACCACCGGAGGGCAGCCAGACCTTGCGGTCGAGCGCCTTGTCGATCTGCTCGTTGAGGCGGAACTCCTCGAAGGAGTCCGGGCCCTCGTAGCGGACGACGCGGTCCTTGAGGTCCGGGGCCACGGCCGACAGGTACTCGTCGATGGTGCCGCCGGCGGCCTCGCCGTCGATGATCAGCTTCGTGAAGTCCTCGTTGAAGACGTCACGGACGATCTTGATGAGCAGGTCGGGCTCGGAGTGCAGCATGACCGGGGCGTGACCACCGGCGACCTTCTTCTGGATGGCCTCCCACTGGCTGGTCAGGCGCTGCACGTCGCGGGTGAGCTGCTCCTCGGTCGCGCCCTCGGCGGCGGTGCGCACGATGACGCCCGCGTGCTCCGGCAGGACCTCCTTCAGGATCTTCTTCAGTCGGGCACGCTCGGTGTCCGGCAGCTTGCGCGAGATCCCGTTCATCGAGCCGTTCGGCACGTAGACCAGGTAGCGACCCGGCAGCGAGATCTGGCTGGTGAGGCGGGCACCCTTGTGGCCGACCGGGTCCTTCGTGACCTGCACGAGGACCTTGTCGCCCGGCTTGAGCGCTGCTTCGATGCGGCGACCGTGGTTGCCGGTCTCGACGGAGTTCCAGTCGACCTCACCGGCGTAGAGCACGGCGTTGCGGCCACGACCGATGTCGACGAACGCCGCCTCCATCGAGGGCAGGACGTTCTGCACCTTGCCGAGGTAGACGTTGCCGATGAGCGACACGTTCTCGGACTTGGTGATGTAGTGCTCGGCGAGGATGCCGTCCTCGAGCACGCCGATCTCGATCGTCGACGAGCTGGAGCGGACGATCATCTGGCGGTCGACGCTCTCGCGGCGAGCGAGGAACTCGTCCTCGCTGACCACCTGACGGCGGCGTCCGGCATCGCGGCCGTCACGACGACGCTGCTTCTTCGCCTCGAGCCGGGTCGAGCCCTTGATGCGCTGCGGCTCGGTGATGAGCTCCGGCTCGCGGCGGCGCGGCTCCTGGTGGTCGCGCGGCTCGCGGGCCTCGCGGTCGGCGCTCGAACCACGGCGACGCGAGCGACGGCGCGAGCCGCCCTGGTCGTCGCGGTCGTCACGGTCGCGGTCGAAGCGGTCCTCGCGGTCGTAGCGGTCGTCCTCGTCGCGGTCACGGTCGCGGTCACGCTCGAACCGGGGCGCGCGCTGCGGCAGCTCCGGCAGCACCGGCGCGTGGAAGATCAGGCTGAGCGTGCTCGTGGCCTTCGGCACGAACGGCTCGTCGGCGGGTGCGGCGTCGTCGCTCGCCTCGGCCGTCGGTGCGGCGTCGGCCGGACGGGAGGCGCGGTCCGCGTCCGCCCCGTCGGTCGCGGTGCCCGACCGGTCGCCCGTCACGACCGGCAGGTCACCGGTCAGCGTGCTCACGTCGTGCGGCTCGGCACCGCTGTCGGCGACGGCCTCGACCGCGACGGAGACCGCCCCGGTGTCGGTCTGCTCGACGGGCGACGCGGGCGAGGCCGGAGAGTCGGGCGAGTCCGGCGAACCGGGAGAGTCCGGCGAACCGGCCGACGCGACGCTGGCCGCGGGACGGGCGTCAGCGCCGCCCGTCAGCGCGAGGGTCTCGTCGGCGTGGGGTGCCTGCTCGGCGCCCCCACGGGCCTCCTGGCCGGACGACCGGGCGCGGCGACCGCCGAACAGGCGGCTCCGGCGCTTCGGCGCGTTCTCGTCGTTGGTCGTGTTGTCGTTGTTCTGCTCCACCATGGACTGGTGCACTCCTCGGCCCCACTCGCACCCTTTCGGGTGGCGGGAATTCTGTGTCGTGGCGGGCGGCGTCGACGCCCCCGCGCTCGCTGTCTCGTGATCGGTCCGCGTCATCTTCTCGTTGCGTCCGCGCCCGTTCCGGTCCGGGCACCCGGCCCGTTCCGGCTCGGCATCGGAGTGACGCTGCCCGACCACAGTGCGCTCTCACCGCACCGGATCGTCCGGGTTCGGCCCGGTGGGGCGTCACTCGGAAAGCTCTCTTCGGTGTGCGGTTGGCCGCACGACCTCCAGGCATTATCGCATGCCGCACCCGGAAAGCACCGGAACCCGCATGCGATGATGACCGCGTGACCGCGTCTGCACCTGCCCCCCGTCGTCCGATCGCGATGGCGGTCTTCCTGCTCGTCACCGGGATCGTCGGCCTGTTCGGCTCGTTCCGGCTCGTCCTCGACGAGTTCACGAAGTACGAGAACCCGAAGGCCGTCCTGAGCTGTGACGTGAACCCGTTCATCAACTGCTCCGACGTGATGGCCAGTTGGCAGGGGCACCTGTTCGGGTTCCCGAACCCGCTGCTCGGCGTCATGGGGTTCGTCGCCCCGATCGCGGTCGCCGTGCTGCTGCTCGCTGGGTTCCGGAACGGTTCGCGCTGGTTCTGGATCGTCTTCAACGCCGGTGTCTTCCTGGCGTGGGTGTTCGTGACCTGGCTGTTCACGCAGACCGTGTTCGTCATCGGCGCGCTGTGCCCGTGGTGCATGCTCGTCTGGTCGATGACGATCCCGATGTTCTGGGTGTTCACGATCTGGAACACGGCCCAGGGTCGCTTCGGCGCCGGGGCACAGCGTGTCGGGCGGTCGCTCCTGCCCTTCAGCTGGGCGTTCGCGCTGGCGAACTACCTGGTCATCATCGTCACGATCATCATCAAGTTCCCCGCGGTCCTCACCAGCTTCTGAGCCGTCCCCGCTACCCCTACGCTCGGGATCGATGAGCGAGATCGAGAGCAGCAGGGCGCGCCGGGACGCCGCACGGGAACGTGCGCGAGCGGCACGGGCGGCGGAGCAGTCGCGCCGTCGTCGCCTCCGCACACTCGGCATCAGCGGGATCATCGTCGGGGGCCTCGCGGTGGTCGCGGTGGTCGTCCTGGTCATCGCGAACTCCGTGCAGCCCGCCGGGCCGGGTCCGCGGAACGCGGCGAGCGACGGCGTCCTGCTCACCGGGGTGCACGGCAGGATCGTGCCCGTCGAGACGCGCGCGGTGCCCGACGGCGGGACCCCGACGCCGACCGAGCAGGACGGCTCGAAGACCGCGATCACGATCTACGCGGACTACATGTGCCCGTACTGCAACCAGTTCGAGACGGCCCAGATGCCCCGGATCCGACAGTGGGTCGAGGACGGAACCGCCACCCTCGAGCTGCATCCGCTCGGGCTGCTCGACCGCGTGTCGCTCGGATCGCGGTACTCGACCCGCTCCGCTGCGGCCGCCGCGTGCGTCGCGGACCACGACCCGGACGCGTTCCTGGCCTTCAACAGCTCGCTCTACGACCACCAGCCCTCGGAGAGCACGCGCGGACTGACGAACGACGAGCTGGCGTCCCTCGCGCGCCAGGCCGGGGCGACGGACCCGGCTGTGGCACCGTGCATCACCCGGCAGGACTTCGCCGGGTGGGTCGCCGACGCCACGAACCGGGCGATGAACGGCCCGGTGCCGAACTCGTCGCTCGACGGGATCACGAGCACGCCGACGATCATCGTCGACGGCGAGCAGTACAACGCGGACGGTGCGGCATCCCTCGCCGACATCGACGCGTTCGCGGCCTTCGTCCGGGAGCACGGCAGGGCGTCCTAGCCTTCTCCGCTCGCGACGAACGGCCCCCGCTCCCGGATGGGAGCGAGGGCCGTCGGTCGTTCGGGGAGTGCTACTTCGCCGCGGCGTCGATCGCGCTGATGACGGTGCTCAGGTCGTCCAGGCGCTTGCCGTCGACGACGATCGTCGGCGTGCCGAAGCCCTGCGTGCCCGCGAGCGCCTCGTTCGTGGTGACGGCCTGCGTCGACTTCGTCACCCAGCCCTTGAACTGCTCGGACGACAGGCACTGGGACAGGTCCGAACCGGTCGCGCCGCCCGCCTTGACGAGCTTCGCGATCTCGGAGTTGGTCAGGCCCTTGGTGCCCTCGGCTGGCTGGTTCTCGAAGAACTGCGTCTGCACGTCGAGGAACTTGTCCGGTGCGTAGTTCGCCACGCACATGGCGGCGTTCGCGGCACGGCTGGCGTAGCGGGAGCCCGCGTAGCTGCGGTCGAGGATCGACACCGGCTGGATCGCCAGGGTCGCGTCGCCCGACTTCACCTTGTCGAGGATCTGGTCGGAGTAGGCCGCCTCGAACTGCTTGCAGACCGGGCAGGCCCAGTCGACGTACTCGGTGACCGTCACGGCGCCGTCGCTGTTCGCCGTCGGGACCGGCGAGGCCGAGCCCGTCGGGGAGACGGCCGGCGTGGTCACCGGGGTGACCTTGCCGTCCTGGCCGGTGAACTGGATCGCGCCGGTGGCCATGTTCTTCGGCCCGGCTGCGGACACCACGGGCGCGTTGTTCACGTTCACCACGACGATCGCGATGATCGCGGCGATCGCCACGATGCCCAGGCCGATGCCGCCCTGCAGGAACCACTTGTTGCGGCGCTTGCGGCGCTTCTCGGCGTCCGCGCGCTGGCGTGCGACCTCTCGGGCGTGCTGACGCCGCTCGTTCTTGGTGGGTCGGTCGTTGTTCGTCACGTCGTCCCCGTCGCTCAGGCGAACCAGAGCGCGAGCTCGCGCGCGGCCGACTCGGGGCTGTCCGAACCGTGGACCAGGTTCTGCTGCACCTTGAGGCCCCAGTCGCGGCCCAGGTCACCACGGATGGTGCCGGGCGCGGCGGAGGTCGGGTCGGTGGTGCCGGCGAGCGAGCGGAAGCCCGCGATCGCACCGTTGCCGGCGACGCGCACGGCGACGACGGGACCGGACTGCATGAACTCGACGAGCGGCTCGAAGAACGGCTTGCCCTGGTGCTCCTCGTAGTGCGCGTCGAGCAGGTCGCGCGGTGCGGTGAGCATCTTCAGGTCGACGAGCTCGTAGCCCTTCGCCTCGATCCGGCGGAGGATCTCACCGGTCAGCTGGCGGGCGACGCCGTCGGGCTTGACGAGGACGAGGGTCTCTTCGAAGTCGGACACGCAGTACTCCCTGTGTTCGGGGTCGAATGTGGTGGTCAGTCCTCGCCCATGGCCGCTCGGCGCGCGGCGTTCTGACGGTCCAGTTGACCGCCCTTGACGAAGCAGAAGACCCACAGCGCCAGGAACACCACGGCGACCGCGAACATGAACGGTTCGATGAACCCGGTGGCGAGGATGGCCGCCTGCAGCAGCCACCCGAACCATACACCGGCCCGGTTGCCCGTCAGACGTGAGGCAGCTGCGAGGACGATGATCGCGCCGATGCCGCCACCGAAGGCCGCGGCGGGCGGCAGCGTGCCCTTGCCGAAGACGACGAGCATGGGGAAGAAGAACATGATCGCCTCGAGCACCAGCGTGATCGAGAGCAGGCTCTCCTGCGCCCCGCGTTCGCGGCGCGGCTTCCGGGCGCGCGGTGCGCGGCCCGGCCGGGAGGTGGGCCCACGCGAGCCGGTTCCAGACGACCGCGGAGCTTGCGGAGAGGTCGGCTGGCCGTGCTCGTGGGGACGTGGTGCGTCCGTCACTTCGCCTCGCCTTCGCGGTGCACGAGGTCCATGACCGCGCCCACCATCACGATGGAGCCCGCGACGAGCACGAGGGCGTCCTCGGCGTCCGCCTCGTCGGCCAGGCTGCGCGCTTCTTGCAGTGCGGATGCCAGGGACGGCTCGACGACGACGCGGTCCTCGCCGACCTCGTCGACGACGACACGGGCGAACTCGTCCGCGTCGAGCGCTCGCTCCCCCGGCGGCTGCGTCACGACGAACGTCGCGACGGTGTCCTTGAGCGCGCGGACGAACCCGCGGGCGTCCTTGTCGCCGAGGATCCCGACGACGCCGACGACGTGCTCGGAGGGGAACGCCACCGGCAGCGCCTCGGCGAGCGCCTTCGCACCGTGCGGGTTGTGCGCGGCGTCGACGACGACGGTCGGGTCGGTCGCGATGGGCTGCAGGCGACCGGGGCTGGTCGTGCCGGCGATGCCCTCGGACAGGACGTCCTCGTCGAGGGCCTGGGCCCCGCGGCCGAGGAACGACTCGACCGCCGCGATCGCCACGGCGGCGTTCTCGGCCTGGTGCCGCCCGAACAGCGGCAGGAACAGGTCGTCGTAGCGGCCGGCGATGCCCTGCACGGTGATGAGCTGTCCGCCCACGGCCGGGGTGACGTCGACGACGCTGAACCCCGTGCCCTCGACGGCCAGGGTGGACTCGGTGAGCTCGGCAGCGCGCTCGAGTTCGGCGAGGGCCTCGGGGACCTGTCGGCTCGACACCACGGAGGACGACGGCTTGACGATGCCCGACTTGGTGCGGGCGATCTCGGCCACGGTGGCACCGAGCTGCTTCGCGTGGTCGATGGCGATCGGCGTGAACACCGACACCTGGCTCTGCACGACGTTGGTGGAGTCCCACTCGCCGCCCATCCCGACCTCGATCACGGCGACGTCCACCGGCGCCTCGGCGAAGCACGCCAGGGCGAGCACGGTGAGCGCCTCGAAGAAGGTCAGCGGGAGTTCGCCCTTGTCGGCGAGTTCGCGGTCGGTGATCTCGAGCACCGGGGCGATGTCGTCCCAGTTCTCGACGAACCGGTCCGCCGCGATCGGCTGCCCGTCGACCACGATGCGTTCCCGGATCGACACCAGGTGCGGGCTCGTCATCAGACCGGTGCGCAGACCGTGTGCCCGGACGATGCTCTCGATGGTGCGCGCGGTCGACGTCTTGCCGTTCGTGCCCGTCACGTGGATCACCGGGTACGCCAGGTGCGGGTCGCCGAGCAGCTCGACGGCGCGGCGCGTGGCGGTCAGCCGGCGCTCGGGGGCCTGTTCACCGATGCGGGCGTACAGGGCGGCCTCGACGCGGCGGACCTCGTCGTCGTCGCCGCCGTAGGGCACGGCGTCGGCTGGGGTGTCTCCGGAGGGGCCGACCGGGATCCGGATGCCGTCCTCGTCGCGCCCATCAACACCGTGACCGTCGAGCTCGTCGTGTCCGACGAACTCCTCGTTCGCCTCGTGGTCGTCGTACTGGTCGTCGTCACTCATGCGCGTGCTACCTCCACGGATACCTTCGCACCGTCACCGACGTCGGAGGTGGTGTCGTCCGCCCCGAGGGGCTCGATCTCGACGCTCGTCGCCAGGGTCTCCCCCGCGATGAGCTCCTGGTGTGTGCGGACCGCGCCGTCGGCCGTGCCGTCCACCCGGAGGGTCAGGGCGACGCGGTCGCTGACGTCGAGGTCGGCGTCGCGGCGGGCCTGCTGGACGGCGCGGACGACGTCACGGGCGAGCCCCTCGGCCTCGAGCTCGGGCGTCGTCACGGTGTCGAGCACCACGAAACCGCCCTCGTCGAGGAACGCCACGGCCACCGAGGCGTCGGCCACGGTGAGGTCGAGTGAGTACTCGCCCTCGATCAGGTCGACGCCACCGACGGTCACGCCGGAGTCGGTCGCGGTCCAGTCGCCCTTCTTGGCTGCCGGGATCACCTGCTGCACCTGCTTGCCGATGCGGGGACCGGCGACGCGGGCGTTCACGGTGAGCTTCCGCTCGATGCCGTACTGCGCCAGCGATTCCTCGGCCTGGGCCTCGAGCACCACGCGCTTGACGTTGAGCTCGTCGCGCAGGATGTCGGCGAACGGTTCGACCGCGGCCGGGTCCGGCACCACCAGGGTCAGCGTGGCCAGGGGCAGGCGGACGCGCTTGCCGGTGGCCTTGCGGAGCGCCAGGCCCTTCGAGGCGACGTCGCGCACGCGGTCCATCGCGTCGACGAGGGCGTCGTCGGCGGGGAACTCGTCGGGGTCCGGGAAGTCCGTCAGGTGGACGCTGCGTCCGCCGGTCAGGCCCTTCCAGATCTCCTCGGTGACGAGCGGCGCGAGCGGGGCGGCTACCCGGGTCAGGGTCTCGAGCACGGTGTACAGCGTGTCGAACGCCGCACGGGTCTCGGCGCCGGCGTCCGCGTCGGCCCCGGTCCAGAACTTGTCGCGCGAGCGGCGGACGTACCAGTTCGTGAGCACGTCGGCGAAGTCGCGGACGGCCTGGGCTGCGAGCGGGGTGTCGAGCGCGTCGAGGTGCGTCCGGACGTCGGTGACGAGGACCCGGGTCTTCGCGAGCAGGTATCGGTCGAGCACGTCGGTCGAGTCGGTCCGGCGCTGGGCCCGGTACCCGTCGGGACCCGAGGCGTTCGCGTACAGGGTGAAGAAGTAGTACGTCGACCACAGCGGCAGCATGAACTCGCGGACGCCCTGGCGGATGCCCTCCTCGGTGACGACGAGGTTGCCGCCGCGGATCACCGACGAGGACATCAGGAACCAGCGCATGGCGTCGGCACCGTCGCGGTCGAAGACCTCGGAGACGTCCGGGTAGTTCCGGAGCGACTTCGACATCTTCTGGCCGTCCGAGCCGAGGACGATGCCGTGGCTGATGACGTTCTGGAACGCCGGCCGGTCGAACAGCGCGGTGGAGAGCACGTGCATCACGTAGAACCAGCCGCGCGTCTGCCCGATGTACTCGACGATGAAGTCGGCCGGGCTGTGCGACTCGAACCACGCAGCGTTCTCGAACGGGTAGTGCACCTGGGCGTACGGCATCGAGCCGGAGTCGAACCACACGTCGAACACGTCGGTGATCCGGCGCATCGTCGAGTTGCCCGTGGGGTCGTCGGGGTTCGGCCGCGTCAGGTCGTCGATGAACGGCCGGTGCAGGTCCACTTCGCCCTCGGCGTTCACCGGCAGGCGACCGAAGTCGCGCTCGATGTCGGCGAGCGAGCCGTACACGTCGGTGCGCGGGTACTCGGGGTCGTCGGACTGCCACACCGGGATCGGCGTGCCGAAGTAACGGTTGCGCGAGACCGACCAGTCGATGGCGTTGCCGACCCACTTGCCGAACTGGCCGTCCTTGACGTTGTCCGGCACCCAGTTGATGTCCTGGTTGAGCTGGCCCATGCGGTCGCGGAGCTCGGTGACGCGGACGAACCACGACGAGACGGCCTTGTAGATGAGGGGCTTCCGGCACCGCCAGCAGTGCGGGTAGCTGTGCTCGTAGGACGCCTGGCGGAGCAGTCGCCCGGCGTCGCGGACGGCCTTGGTCAGTGGCTTGTTCGCGTCCGACCAGAGCAGGCCGGCGACCTCGCCGAACTGCGACGTGAAGACGCCGCCCTCGTCCAGCGACAGCACGACGGGGATGCCGGCCGCGGCGCAGACCTCCTGGTCGTCGGCACCGTACGCCGGGGCCTGGTGCACGATGCCGGTGCCCTCACCGGTCTCGACGTACTCGGCGACCAGTACTCGCCAAGCGTTCTCGTACCCTTCCTGGTCGGCTAGGAAGTCGAACAGCCGCTCGTACTCGACGCCGTCGAGCTCGGCGCCCGTCAGCGTGCGCGCGACGGCGGCGAGCGCCTCGTCACCCGAGGCGTAGCCGAGCTCCTTCGCGTGCGCGGCCACGGTGTCCGACGCGAGCAGGTAGGAGACGGAACCGGCGTCGGCACCGTCAGCCGCGCCTCCAGGCCCTGCCGGGACGACCGCGTACGCGATCTCCGGACCGACTGCCAACGCGGCGTTCGTCGGGAGGGTCCAGGGGGTCGTCGTCCAGGCGAGCGCCCGCACACCGGTCAGGTCGAGCGCGGAAGCGCGGTCGCCGTGCAGCGGGAACGAGACGGTGACGGACTGGTCCTGGCGCATCTTGTAGACGTCGTCGTCCATGCGCAGCTCGTGGTTGGACAGCGGCGTCTGGTCGTTCCAGCAGTACGGCAGGACCCGGAAGCCCTCGTACGCCAGGCCCTTGTCCCAGAGCTGCTTCCAGGCCCAGAGCACGCTCTCCATGAAGGTGACGTCGAGGGTCTTGTAGTCGTCCTCGAAGTCGACCCAGCGTGCCTGGCGGGTGACGTACTCCTGCCACTCGTCGGTGTACTGCAGCACCGACTTCTTGGCGGCGGCGTTGAAGACGTCGATGCCCATGGCGTCGATCTCGTGCTTCTCGGTGATGCCGAGCTGCCGCATCGCCTCGAGCTCGGCGGGCAGGCCGTGGGTGTCCCAGCCGAAGCGGCGGTGCACCTGCTTGCCGCGCATGGTCTGGTAGCGCGGGAAGACGTCCTTGGCGTAGCCGGTCAGCAGGTGCCCGTAGTGCGGCAGGCCGTTGGCGAAGGGCGGGCCGTCGTAGAAGGTCCACTCCGGGCAGCCCTGTCGCGCGTCGATGGACGCCTGGAACGTGTCGTCGCGCTTCCAGAAGGCGAGGATGCCCCGCTCGACGGCGGGGAAGCTCGGCGAGGGGACGACGCCATCGGCATCGGCGTTCAACGGGTACGGCACCGGGACTCCTTGTGGGTTCGCTCGATCTCCACGAGGACGGAAACAGGTTCCGCGGTACCACCTCGTTTGCCGCCCAACGTGCGCTGTGCGACCACTCTGTGTCGGGGGTGGTGACGGTCCCGAACCCGCCCGGTTCTACTGACGGAGGCGCTGGTGCGCTCCGCGTTCTTCCGGAAGCTCCCCGGTGATGGCCGGATCGATGCTCGTGGAACACGACTTTACCGGACGGGAGCATGCTTGAGCGATGCCCGCAGAAGAACGCCCGGAGTCACTCGTCACCGTCCTGATCGCGTTCGGGGCGAACCTGCTCGTCGCGATCGCGAAGACGATCGCCTCGCTCGTGTCGGGTTCGGCCTCGATGGTGGCCGAGGCGGCGCACTCCTGGGCGGACACCGGCAACGAGGTGTTCCTGCTCGTCGCGGAACGACGGGGCGGCAGGAAGCGGGACACCGCACACCCGCTCGGGTACGGACGCGAGACCTACATCTGGTCGATGTTCGCCGCGTTCGGGCTGTTCACGGCCGGTGCGATCGTGTCGATCTACCACGGCATCTCGGAGTTCGGGGACACCGGGCCGGCCGAGGACGTCGTCCTCAACTACGTCGTGCTCGGGGTCGCGTTCCTGCTCGAGGGCACGAGCTTCCTGCAGGCGTACCGGCAGGCGCACGGTGCCGCGACGAAGCGCAAGGTCCCGGTGCTGCGGCACGTGCTGCAGTCGTCGAACCCGACGCTCCGTGCGGTGTTCGCCGAGGACGCGGCGGCGCTGATCGGCCTGGTCGTGGCGTTCCTCGGGGTGTTCCTGCACCAGGTCACCGGGCTGGCGGTCTTCGACGCACTCGGCTCCATCGCGATCGGTGTGCTGCTCGGGGTCGTCGCGATCGTCCTGATCGACCGCAACCGCCGGTTCCTGCTCGGCCAGAGCACGTCCCCGGAGCTCGAGAACGCGGTGCTCGTCGAGCTGCTGGGCCGGTCGCAGGTCGAGCGGGTCACCTACCTGCACCTGGAGTTCGTGGGGCCGTCGCGGGTGTACCTCGTCGCGGCCGTCGACCTGACGGGCAACGAGACCGAGGAGCACGTGGCGGTGCGGTTGCGCGAGGTGGAGCAGTCGCTCGAGGACAGCCCGTACATCGAGGAGGCCGTCCTCACCCTGAGCTACCCGGGCGACGAGTCGCTGGTGCCGACCGACGGCGACGTGCCCGAGGTCGTGCGGGACGGGACGGCTTCGGACGTGGCGTCCGGGGGCGCGGGGACCCTGCGCACGGAGTGAGCGTCGACTGGGTGGGTGGCCGGCGGCGGGGTTCGTGTTGCAAGACGCCGGCGTGTCAGCAAGACGCCGCAATGTGCTCGAGACGCCGCCGGTTTCAGCGGCGTCTCGCCGTCGAGGCGGCGTCAGGTGAAGACGCCGGCGCGTCAGCGGGCGTCGAGGCCCGCGACCACCGGGGTGAGTGCCGCCGCGACGTACTCGACGAGCGCACGGCGGCCGACCCCGTCGGTGACCCACACCCCGAACGCCGCGGCGGCGGCACCGAGCATCGCGCCGGACACCGTCTGCGGCCAGAGTGAGCGCGCCTGCTCCCCCGTGCGGCCCGCGACGAAGGCGGCGACGGCCTCGTGCTGCGCCGTCACCCGGACCGCGACGCCCGCCACCAGCTCGGGCCCGATGCCCATGACCTCGGCCTGCGCAACGGCCCACGGCACCCGCTCGGGGTCGTGGGCACGGGCTGCTGCGAGCAGCGCCTGCTCGACGGCCCGGACGACGCTCGGCTCGGTCGAGGCGGCGAGGTACCCGGGCAGCCCGGCGACGGCGGCGTCGAGTTCGAGCCACATCACGTCGGCCTTCGCCGGGAAGTAGTTGAAGAACGTCGCACGGCTGACCCCGGCGCGGGCGGCGATCTGGTCGACGGTGGTGCGTCCGTACCCCTGCTCGAGGAAGAGCTCGGCGGCGGCGTCCGCGAGCACCTCGGCGCTCGAGCGTCGGGGTCGGCCACCGCGGCGGATCGGTTCGTCCACGGGACCCAGTAAACCGCTAGACTCGGTCAGCCATGATATTGGACTCAGTACAGAAAACCCTCACCGCGGTCGCGGGCGCTTCGGCGGTCCTGCTCGTCCTGGCTGCCTGCAGCGGACCGGGCACGAGCACCGGGAGCAGCACGCCGGTCGCCGGCGGCACGCTCACCTACGCCTCCGGCGACGCCGAACCGACCTGCCTCGACCCGCACGTCGGCGGCAACTACCCGCAGGCGCTCCTGGCGACGCAGTACATCGAGGAGCTCGTCGGGCTCGAGGACGGCAATCCCACGCCGGAGCTCGCGACGAAGTGGAGCACGAGCGACGACGGGAAGACCCTGACGTTCACCCTGCGCGACGACGTCTCCTTCACCGACGGCACCCCGTTCGACGCCGCCGCGGTCGTGGCGAACATCAAGCACGTGCAGGACCCGGCCACCGCCTCGAGCACCGGCTACCTGGCGCTGCAGTCCATCACGAAGGCGACCGCCACCGACGAGCACACCGTCACGCTGACGCTGAGCCGACCGGACAGCGCGCTGCTCGAGTCCTTCTCGCAGCCCTGGGTGGGCATGGAGTCCCCGAAGGCGCTCGAACGGAAGCAGGCGACGAACTGCGAGTCCCCCGTCGGCACCGGCCCCTTCGAGGTCACCGGTTGGAAGCACGGCGACCGCGTCACCCTGACGAAGAACACCGACTACTGGGGCGCGACGAAGCCGCGCCTGTCCGGCATCACGTGGCGGTTCCTGCCGGACTCGACCTCGCGCTACGCCGCGCTGCAGTCCGGTCAGGTCGACGTGATCGACAACGCCCAGCCCGACCAGCTCAAGGCCGCGTCGCCGAAGGGCGCCATCCGCGACCTCGACGCCCCGCGCCCCGGCGCCTCGAACCGGCTCGAGCTGAACTCCGGGCACGGGGTGTTCCGCGACGAAGCGGTGCGCCAGGCCTTCATCGCCGGTGCCGAGATCGACCCCGGCCTGCAGTCGCTGTTCCTCGGCACCGCGAAGCGCTCGTACTCGGTGCTCTCGAGCGCGGAGCCGCTCGCGTACTCGGAGAAGAGCCGGTTCGACTACTCCCCCACCAAGGCGAAGCAGCTCCTCGACGACGCCGGGTGGAAGGTCGGGTCCGACGGCATCCGCGAGAAGGACGGCCAGCAGCTCACCGTGACGTTCCCCGTCTCGACGAACCAGTCGGTGCCGGCCGAGCGCAGCCTGTTCCAGCAGATCCAGGCGTCCGAGAAGGCCGTCGGGTTCAAGGTCGTGCTCGACGAACTCGACCTGTCCAGCTGGTACGCCGCCCTCGCCGCGAACGAGTACGACGTCGTCAGCGCCCCGTACACGAAGGTCGGCCCCGACGTCCTGCGCATCCTGTACGACAGCGCGAGCATCGAACCGGCACCGTCGGGCTACTTCGCGAACCTGGCCCAGCTCGACGACCCCGCCGTCGACCGGCTGCTCGAGCAGGCCGCCCGCACCTCGGACGCCGACGACCGTGCCGACCTGTACGAGCAGGCGCAGAAGGCGATCCTGGCGCGCGACACCGTGCTCCCCCTGTACGACCAGCAGAACCACTTCCTGGTGCGCTCGGCCGTGCACGGCATCCGGACCACCCCGGTCTCGACGCCGTGGTTCGGCACCGCCTGGATCGACCGCTGACCCGGATGCGGTGGGTCTGGTGGGCCGTCCGGCGGCTCGCCGGGGGCATCGGCGTGCTCTGGGCCGTCGCGACGATCGTCTTCGTCGCGATCCGGCTGATCCCCGGTGACCCGGCGCTCGCGATCCTGGGCGGACCGGGGTCGCAGGCCTCGGCCGAGGCCGTCGCCCAGGTCCGCCACGAGTACGGCCTCGACCAGCCGGTCCTGGTGCAGTACGCGGTGTTCCTCGGACGCCTGGCATCCGGGCAGCTCGGCGACTCGTACGCCTTCCGCACCCCGGTCGCGACGCTCCTCGCCCAGCAGCTGCCCGTCACGCTGACGCTCGCGGTCGCCGGCCTCGTCGTCGCCTGGGTGCTCGCGATCGTCGCCGCGTGGGCCTCGACGCAACGCGGCCGGATCGCCGCCGGGCTCACCAGCGCCCTGAGCGTCACCGCGAGCGTGATGCCGCACTTCTGGCTCGGCAGCGTGCTCATCGTGGTGTTCGCCACGTCCCTGGGGTGGGTGCCGGCGGTCAGTGACGGCACCGCGCGCGGCTGGGTGCTGCCGGTACTGACCGTGGCCGTGCCGGTCGCCGGGTACCTGGCCGAGACCGTGCGCGACGGCGTGGTCGACGCGCAGCGCTCGGCCTTCGCACTCGCCGCCCGGGGTCGGGGCGAGACCCGCCTCGGCCTGTTCGGACGGCACCTGCTCCGGCACGCCGCCCTGCCCGGGATCGCGCTGTCCGCGTGGGCCTTCGGGTCGCTCGTCTCCGGGGCCGTGGTCGTCGAGTCCGTGTTCGCCCTGCCCGGCATCGGCCGTGCCCTGGTCACCGCGGTCACCCAGCGGGACATGCCGCTCGTCGCCGGCATCGCGATGGTGTCGGCGGCCGCGTACGTGGTCGTACTGGCCGTGGCCGACCTCGTCGAACGTGCCGTCGATCCGCGCAGCACCGCACGGAACGCGGCCCTGCGCCCCGGTGCTGCGCGACGCCGTGGGCCCGGCCGTCCGGCGGGCGCGCGGTGAGCGGGATCGCCGACCCGGGCCTCCAGACCGGAGCGCCCGGCCACCAGACCGCCGCCGGCACCGAGCGCGTCCGTGGGGGGACGCTCGGCGCCGGCGGCATCGCCGCGGGGGTGGTCGTCCTGGTCGCCGTGGTGGCGGCGGCGTGGCCCGCCCTGCTCGGCGGCGGGGACCCGCTCGCGGTGCACCCCGCCGATGCCCTGGCCGCGCCGAGCGGCGCGCACCCGTTCGGCACCGACGAGTCCGGACGCGACGTCCTGGCGCGGGTGGTCGCGGGGACCCGGGCATCGCTCGTCGTCGGCGTCGCCGCGACCCTGATCGGCGGCGGCGTGGGCGTCCTGCTCGGCGTCGTCGCCGGTCTCGGTGCCGGGGCCGGACGACTCGGACGACTGCTCGACGCCGTCATCGGCCGCGTCACCGAGGTCGCGTTCGCCCTGCCGCTGCTGCTCGTCGCGCTGGTCGTCATCGCCGTGACCGGTCCGGGTCCGGTGCCGGCGGTGCTCGCCGTCGGGTTCGCGACCGCTCCCGGGTACGCCCGGATCGTGCGCGGCCTGGTCCGGGCCGCCCGGAGTTCGCAGGTGGTCGAGACGGCGGTGCTGCTCGGCCGCTCCCCCGTCCGCACCGTGGTCCGGCACGTGCTGCCGACGGCGCTCTGGCCCGTCGTCGCCGTCGCCACGCTCGGGGTCGGGCAGGCGGTCGTGTGGGCCTCGGCGCTGAGCTACCTCGGCGTCGGCACGCCCCCGCCCGCGCCGGAGTGGGGCGCGATGCTCGCCGACGGTCGCACCTACCTGCAGACCGCACCGTGGATGAGCACCTTCCCCGGACTCGCGATCGTGGTGCTCGCGACCGCCGTGACCGTGCTCGGCCGGGCGATCCGACGCACCGGGGCCGCACGGTGAGCGCCGTCCTCGACGTCCGCGGGCTCACCGTCGCCATCGGCGGCACCCCGATCGTGCACGGAGTCGACCTGCGCGTCGACGCCGGCCAGTGCGTCGCCCTGGTCGGGGCGTCCGGCTCCGGCAAGACCGTCACCGCCCGCGCCGTGCTCGGTCTGTCCGTGCCCGGCGCCGCCGTGCACGCCGACGTGTTCACGGTCGACGGCGTCGACGTCGGCGGGTACACGGACCGGCGGTGGCGTCGGCTTCGGGGATCGCGGGTCGGCTACGTCGGCCAGGAGGCCCTGGGCGCGTTGGACCCGCTGCGCCCCGTCGGGCGCGAGGTCGCCGACAGCCTCCGCCTGCACACCGAGATGCGTGCGGCCGAGCGCGTGGACGCCGTGCGCGACGCCCTGGCCGCGGTGGGCCTCGACCCGGACATCGCGACCGACGGCCGGCTCGCCGGGACACTGTCGGGCGGGATGCGACAGCGGGCCCTCATCGCCGCGGCGACCGTCGGGTCCCCCGCGCTGCTGGTCGCCGACGAACCGACGACGGCCCTCGACGCCGGGGTCGCCGTCACCGTGATGGAACAGCTGCGGGCGGCGCAGACCCGGGGGGCGGGAGTGCTCGTCATCACGCACGACCTGGGCCTCGTCGCGGGGTGGGCCGACCGGGTCGCCGTCGTGCACGAGGGCCGGATCGTCGAGCAGGGCGCGGTCGCCGAGGTCTTCGCGGCGCCGCAGCACCCCGCGACCCGGGCGCTGGTGCGCGCGGCCGGTGCTGCCGCGGCTGCGCCCGCGCCGGCGCACGGTGCCGATCTCGCAGACCGGTGCGAGGTCGATGGCTCCGTGCAGCCCTCTGACGATGCACCGAGCGGCCAACCTCGCACCGACCGCACGACTCCGCACCGTGCGCCGATCGGCAGCCGCGGCACCGAGCGGGCAACCTCGCACGGTGCGAGGGACGTGCTCGCGGCGCAGGGGCTCTCGCGGGAGTACGACGGGGTGCTCGCGGTCGACGACGTGTCGTTCGGGCTCGAACGCGGCCGGGTGCTCGGGGTGATCGGCGCCTCGGGCTCGGGCAAGACGACGCTGGCGCGGATGCTCCTCGGGCTCGAGACGCCCGACGCCGGCGCGGTCACGCTCGACGACGAACCCTGGGTCCCGCTGCCCGAGCGCGAGCGCCGCCCCCGACGGCACCGGGTCGCGGCCGTCGTCCAGGACCCCGGCGCGACGTTCGACGAACGGTGGAACGTCGAGCGCGTCCTCGCCGACGCGTTCTCGCGCGGTGACGAACGGCGGGCACGCGGTGCGCTCGGCGAACGGGTCGACGCGGCACTGCGACAGGTCGACCTCGACCCCGTGCTGCGGTCCCGCTCCCCCCGCACCCTGTCCGGCGGGCAACGCCAGCGGCTCGCGATCGCCCGTGCGCTGGCGACCGATCCCGAGGTGATCGTGCTCGACGAGCCGGTGACCGCCCTCGACGCCACGGTGCAGGACGCCGTGCTGCGGCTGCTCGAACGGCTCCGCGACGAGACCGGCGTGGCGATGGTGTTCGTGTCGCACGACCTGCGGGCGGTCCGGCGGATGGCGGACGACGTCCTCGTGGTGCACCGCGGCGCGGTCGTCGAGCACGGCCCCGCCGCCGAGGTCTTCGCGCGCCCGGCGCACCCGGTGACCGCGCGGCTGCTGCACGCCGCGGAGCGGCTGGCAGTGGGCCCCGCCGCGGGGACCGCAGCCGGCCTCGCGGGCTGAGCGACCGTCCATGCGCGCTCGCACCCGTGGACTGTCGCTGCGCGCGTGACGTCACCGACGGCCCTGAACGGCCAGGAGGCCCGGCGCGCGTTCCGTGACGGACGTGCACCGGGCCTCCTGGCCGGGTTGCCGCGGGGCGGCCCCGTGGTCAGGAACCGGAGGGTTCCTTCTGGGCGGCGTCGGCCGAGATGATCGGGATCTCGCTCGTCGAGAAGTCCTTCGCCCAGTCGGACTGCGCGAGCTCCGACGTCGGGTCGTTGTAGTCCTCGATGACGCCGGCGATCTCGTCCTCGGAGCCGACCGTCGGGCCGGAGCCCATGAGCGGGCTCGCGGCGGTCTCCTTGGTGAAGTACACCGCGACCAGGCCGATCACGGCGGCGAGCATCAGGTAGAACGCGGGGATGTCCTCGGCCCAGCCGTACCCGGCGTCCTTCGCGGCGTTGATGAGCGCAGCGGTCGCGAGCGGGGTGGTCCCGCCGAAGAGCGACACCGACACGTTGAACGCGATCGCCAGGGCGCCGTAGCGGATGATCGTCGGGAACAGCGCGGGCAGCGTCGACGGCATGGTCGAGGTGAACGTGACCAGCACGACGCCGAGGATCAACAGGCCGGCGAAGACGCCGACACCGGTGCCGGTCTGGACCAGCTTGAGGGCCGGCCAGGACAGCAGGATGAAGCCGATGCAACCGGCGGCGAGCACCGGACGGCGGCCGAACTTGTCGGACAGCCGACCACCGAAGGTGATGACGACCATCATGAGCAGCATCACGATGACGATGAGGATCAGGCCGAACGTGGCGTTCTGGCCGAGGTTCTGCTCGAGGTAGGTCGGCATGTACGACAGCAGCATGTAGTCGGTCACGTTGAAGACCAGGACCAGGCCGATGCAGATGATGAGCGAGCGCCAGTTCTCGGCGAAGAGCTTGAGGAACGGGGTCTTCTGGCCCTCGCGCTCGGCGGCCTGCTCCTGCTGCTTCTGGAACGCCGGGGTCTCCTCGAGCTTGAGGCGCAGGTAGAGGCCGATCAGGCCGAGGGGGCCCGCGACGATGAACGGGATGCGCCAGCCCCAGCTGAGCAGGGCGTCCTCGGACAGGCCGAACTGCAGGCCGGTGACGATCGAGGCGCCGAGCACGTAGCCCGCGAGGGTGCCGAACTCGAGCCACGAGCCCATGAACCCGCGGCGCTTGTCGGGCGAGTACTCGGCGATGAAGGTCGCGGCGCCCCCGTACTCACCACCGGTCGAGAAGCCCTGCACGAAGCGGGCGACGAGCAGCAGGACCGGGGCCCAGAAGCCGATCGTGTCGTACGACGGGATCAGGCCGATCATGAGCGTGCCGGCGGCCATCAGGATCATCGTCAGCGCGAGGACCTTCTGGCGGCCGATCTTGTCGCCGATCGGGCCGAACACGGCACCACCGATCGGGCGCACGATGAACGCGGCGGCGAAGAAGCCGAACGTGGCGACGATGTTCGCGGCCGGGTCGCCCTGCGGCAGGAACACCTGCGAGATGGTGACCGTCAGGTACGCGAAGATGCCGAAGTCGAACCACTCCATGGCGTTGCCGAGCGCGGCAGCCGCGACGGCACGCTTGAGCAGTGACTCCTCGACGACGGTGACGTCGTCCTTCGTCAGATCGCGACGAGCGCGCTTCGCGGCGCCCTTCGTGCGCAACGGCCGATCGCCGTGCGGGTGGGGTGCGTTGTTCGGTGCCAAGTCGTTCCTCCGGGGTGCGGTGCTTCCTTCGGGCGTCCGGCGGACGGCGACGTTGCAGCTCCTGCGAACCCTGCGCTCGCCGGACAAACCCAGGAAGACTAGCAGGCTCCGGGCGTGTCCGACAGTTCGGTGTGCTAGGCGCTGCTCGGTGATGGCCGCGTCCGACCGGTTCGTCCGCCTGCGTACGCGTGCACGGCCGCTACGATTGGGGCACCGCGCGTCAGGCGCGGAACACTCAGGCACCTCATCACGGACTCGGTGCCGCACACACGTACGGAAGGCACACCCATGACCAAGCCCATGCCCGAGAAGCCCGGCGTCGACGGACTGGAGCAGGTCTGGGGGCCGGTCTGGGAGCAGGACGGCACCTACCGCTTCGACCGCGACGCCGCCGGTCACCGCGACGCCGTCTGGTCGATCGACACCCCGCCGCCCACCGCCTCCGGCTCGCTGCACATCGGGCACGTGTTCTCGTACACGCACACCGACCTCAAGGCCCGGTTCGAGCGCATGCGCGGCAAGCACGTCTTCTACCCGATGGGCTGGGACGACAACGGTCTGCCCACCGAGCGCCGTGTGCAGAACTACTACGGCGTCCGCTGCGACCCGACGCTGCCGTACGACCCCGAGTTCACGCCGCCGTTCGAGGGCGGGGACGGCAAGTCCTCGAAGGCCGCCGACCAGCTGCCCGTGTCGCGTCGCAACTTCATCGAGCTGTGCGAGCGCCTGACCGTGCAGGACGAGCAGCAGTTCGAGGAGCTCTTCCGCACGCTCGGGCTGTCGGTCGACTGGACCCAGTCGTACCGCACCATCGACGACACCTCGCGGGCCAGCGCCCAGCGCGCGTTCCTGCGCAACCTCGAGCGCGGCGAGGCCTACCAGGCCGACGCCCCGACCCTGTGGGACGTCACGTTCCGCACCGCGGTCGCGCAGGCCGAGCTCGAGGACAAGGAGATGCCCGGCGCGTACCACGGCATCGCCTTCCACCGCACCGACGGCGGCGGCGACGTCGTCATCCAGACCACCCGCCCCGAGCTCCTGCCCGCCTGCGTCGCCCTGGTCGCACACCCGGACGACGAGCGGTTCCAGGACCTCTTCGGCACCACGGTCCGCTCCCCCCTGTTCGACGTCGAGGTCCCGGTGCTCGCACACCACCTGGCGCAGAAGGACAAGGGTGCCGGCATCGCGATGGTCTGCACCTTCGGTGACACCACCGACGTCGTGTGGTGGCGCGAGCTGCAGCTGCCGAACCGCGCGATCATCGGCTTCGACGGCCGCGTGCGCTCGGACGAACCCGCCTGGATCGGGTCCACGACGGGCCGGGAGCTCTACGCCGAGATGGCCGGCAAGACCGTGTTCTCGGCCAAGAAGGTCGTCGTCGACGCGCTGACCGAGTCCGGCGAGCTGATCGGTGACGTCAAGACCATCCAGCACCCGGTGAAGTTCTTCGAGAAGGGCGACAAGCCCCTCGAGATCGTGTCGACCCGCCAGTGGTACATCGTCAACGGTGCGCGCGACGAGCAGCTGAAGAGCACGCTCCGCCAGCGCGGCGAGGAGATCGCGTTCCACCCGGACTTCATGCGCGTGCGCTACGACAACTGGGTCGGTGGCCTGTCCGGCGACTGGCTCATCTCGCGCCAGCGCTTCTTCGGCGTGCCGCTGCCCGTCTGGTACCCGCTCGACGCCGACGGCAACCCGGTGTTCGACCAGCCGATCGTGCCGACCGAGGCGCAGCTGCCCGTCGACCCGGCCTCCGAGCCCGCCCCCGGCTTCACCGAGGACCAGCGCGGCGTGCCCGGCGGGTTCCAGGGCGAGCTCGACGTCATGGACACCTGGGCCACCTCGTCGCTCACGCCGCAGCTCGCGGGCAAGTGGGAGACCGACCCGGCGCTCTACGACCTGGTGTACCCGTACGACGTCCGCCCGCAGGCGCAGGACATCATCCGCACGTGGCTGTTCACGACCGTGCTCCGCAGCCAGCTCGAGGCCGACGTGGTGCCGTGGAAGCACGCCTCCATCTCCGGCTTCATCGTGGACCCCGACCGCAAGAAGATGTCGAAGTCGAAGGGCAACGTCGTCACGCCGCTGTCGATCCTCGAGCAGCACGGCGCCGACGCGGTCCGCTACTGGGCGGCCTCGTCCAAGCTCGGCACGGACGCAGCCTTCGACCCGCAGAACCCGAAGCAGATCAAGGTCGGCCGTCGTCTGGCGATCAAGGTGCTCAACGCGGCGAAGTTCGTCTACGGCTTCCCGCTGCCCGAGGGCGCCACGAGCGTCACCGAGGCGCTCGACGTCGACATGCTCGCCGAGCTCGGTGCCGTCGTCGAGCAGGCCACCGCGGCGTTCGACGGGTTCGACCACGCGCGTGCCCTCGAGATCACCGAGCGTTTCTTCTGGACGTTCTGCGACGACTACCTCGAGCTCGTGAAGGAGCGCGCCTACGGCACCGCGTCCGACGCGACGCACGAGACGCAGGCGAGCGCGGTCCTGGCGCTGCGCGGCGCGATCGACGTGCTGCTCCGCCTGCTGGCACCGTTCCTCCCGTACGCGACGGAAGAGGTGTGGGCCTGGACCCACGACACCAGCGTGCACCGGGCCTCCTGGCCGACCGCGGCCGACCTGCCGACCGACGCGGCCCCCACCGGGCTGCTCGCGGCCGTCGGACAGGCGCTCATCGGGATCCGCGGAGCGAAGACGGCGGCGAAGGCGTCCCAGAAGACGCCCGTGACGCGTGCGGTCGTCGCGGCGCCCGCCGAGACGCGGGTGCTCATCGAGCGCGCGGCGGTCGACCTGGCGGCCGTCGGCCGCATCGATAACCTGTCGTTCGTCGACGGCGACGAGCTCGCCGTCACCGAGATCGAGCTCGCGGAGCAGCAGGCGTAACGTCGCCTGTCCGGGCCGGGTCGCCTTGGTGACCCGGCCCGTCCACCACCGGACTGGAGGCACGGATGCAGTTGGGCACACGCTGGAACGTGGGTGGGGAGCCGCCTGCGCGACTGCCCGAGACGATGGTCGTCGCCGTGCGCGGGGTCGAAGACGAGCTCGCGGCGGAGTCCGTCGACACGGCGACGTGGGGCTGGACCCTGACCTTCCTCGAGGGCAAGCCGATCGTCGAGCTCGACGACGGCACCTCGATCCACCTCGACGCGCTCGGGCACGCCCAGGTGACGAACCCGGACGACGCGGGCGAAGAGGACTAGCGCGCGCTGCGCGCGGGCGCGCTGCGCGGCGCTTGGAGTGCAGAAATGGTCGGGTCCCCGGTGGGGACCCGACCATTTGTGCTCACGATGCGGGCGCCCCCGCCGGGGAGCGCCCGCGTGATCGCCGAGGGATCAGGACTCGGCGAGCCAGGTGCGCAGGACTTCGTTCACCTCGGCGGTGTGCGTGGTGAGCAGACCGTGCGGGGCACCCTCGATCTCGACGTACTCCGCCGCGGGCAGCGCCTGGGTGAAGCGTCGTCCGGTGGCGTCGATCGGGAGGATGTTGTCCGACGTGCCGTGCACGATCAGTGCGGGGACGGTGACCTTCGGGATGTCCTGACGGAAGTCGGTCGGCCAGGTCAGGGGTGCGGCCGCGGACGCGATCGAGCCGGAGCCGGCCGCGATGTTCCAGGCGTTGCGGACCTGCTCCTCGGAGATGCGGGTGCCGAGGTTCTCCGACAGGTTGAAGAAGTCCTGGTAGAAGTTCGTGAAGTACGCGTAACGGTCCTTCGCCACGTCGGCGGCGATGCCCTCGAAGAACGACATCGGGCCGGCGCCGTCGGGGTTGTCGTCGGTGATGGCGAGGAACGGCTCGAGCGAGGCGAGGAACGCGACCTTCGCGATCCGGTCCTCACCGTGGCGGCCGATGTAGCGGGCGATCTCGCCGGTGCCCATCGAGAAGCCGACGAGGATCACGTCGCGCAGGTCGAGGGTCTCGAGGACCGTGTGCAGGTCGTCGGCGAAGGTGTCGTAGTCGTAGCCGGTGGACGGCTGCGAGGACTGGCCGAAGCCGCGGCGGTCGTACGTGATGACGCGGTAGCCGGCCTCGAGGAGCATCGGAACCTGCCCCTCCCACGAGTTGCCGTCGAGGGGGAAGCCGTGGATCAGCACGATCGGCTGCCCCTGGCCCTTGTCCTCGTAGTGGAGTTCGATGTCGACGCTGTTCTCGGTTCCGACGGTGATGGCACCCATGATCGTTCCTTCCCTGAGTATCGCGGAGAACGATCGTTCTCCGCCGATGTGGACTACAGTAGAGAACGCCCGTTCCCAGCGCAACTCGAGAACGGTGAACACTCAGGGAACGGGGTACACACATGGCCACCAGCACCGTCGAGCCGGACGTCCGAGCACACATCGTCGAGGTCGCGGACCAGCTGTTCTACACGCGCGGGATCCAGTCCGTGGGGATGGACGAGATCCGCACGGGCGCCGGGGTCTCCCTCAAGAAGCTGTACGCGGCGTTCCCCGGCAAGGAACAGCTCATCGCCGCGGTGCTCGCCGGCCGCCACGACATGTGGGAGCAGGGCGTGCACGGCGCGGTCGAGGCTGCGGCCAGCCCGCGCGACAAGCTCCTGGCGGTCTACGACTTCCTGGAGTCGTGGTTCGGCGACGACACGTTCCGCGGCTGCGGGTTCATCAACGCCTTCGGCGAGCTCGGCGCGACCTCGCCCGCCGTCGCCGAGATCGCGCGCGCGCACAAGGACTCGTTCCAGCAGTTCGTGCAGCGACTCACCGCCGAGGTCGTCGCCGACCCCGAGCACGCCGAGGAACTCGCCGCGCAGCTCGCACTGCTCGCCGAGGGCGCGCAGACCACCGCGGCCATCGCCGGCACCACGGCGCCGGCCGCGCACGCGCGTCGTGCCGCGGTGACCCTGATCGACGCCGCGATGCGCTGACACGCGACCGCGATGCGGACTGGAGGAGCGTGGCGGCGCCGCCACGGGCCTCCCGTCCGTCCGTTGGTCGCGCCGGGCGCGGGTGCGCCTGCCGGGCCGTTCCGGGCGTCCCTGGTCGTTCCGGGCGTACCGGGTCGGTTCTTTCGACCAGGGACGCCCGATCCCGCTTCCCAGTCCGGGCGTCATGGGAAGGAACGGACTCCAGCACCCGTGCATAGGGTGGGCAGATGGCAACCCCGTTCGACGTCCCGAGCACCCTCCCCTACGCCCTGCCGCCCTTCGGCGACGTGCGACTCGAGCACTACCGACCGGCGTTCGAGGCCGGCATGGCCGAGCAGCGCGCCGAGGTCGAGGCCATCGCCACCGACCCGCACGCCCCGACGGTCGAGAACACCCTGGTCGCACTCGAGCGATCCGGGCAGCTGCTGACCCGCGTCAGCCACGTGTTCTTCACGCTGTCGTCGGCCGACTCGACGCCGGAGCTGCACGACCTCGAGGCCGAGGTCTCCCCGCTCCTCGCCGCCCACCGTGACGCGATCACGCTCGACTCCCGCCTGTACGCCCGCGTGCAGGAGGTGCTCGACGGTGCCGAAGCCGCCGGGCTGACCGGTGAGGCGCTGCGCCTGGTCGAGCGGACCCACGCCGAGATGACCCTGGCGGGCGCGGGCCTCGACGACGCGGGCAAGGAGCGTCTGACCGCGATCAACCAGGAGCTCTCGACCCTGACGACGACCTTCGAGCGGAACCTGCTCGAGGACACCAACGACTCCGCCGTGCACGTGACGAGCGAGGACGAGCTCGAGGGGCTCGACGACGGGGCGAAGTCCGCCGCGGCCGCCGCTGCCGCCGACCGGGGCCTCGACGGCTGGCTCATCACGCTGCCGCTCTACACCGGACACCCGTGGCTGTCCTCGCTGGCGAACCGCGACCTGCGTGAGCGGATCATGCGCGCCTCGCTCGCCCGCGGTCGTCGCGGCAACGAGTACGACAACCGCGAGGTGCTGCTCCGCATCGTCCGGCTGCGGGCCGAGCGCGCCGAGCTGCTCGGGTTCCCGAACCACGCCGCCGTGGTGACCGCCGACGAAACGGCGAAGACCCCCGAGGCCGTCGACGGGCTGCTGTCCTCGCTCGTCGGCGCCGCGGCACGGAACGCCGACGACGAGCGCGCTGTCCGGTCGCGCACGGTCGGGTTCGACATCGAGTCGTGGGACTGGGCGTACGCCACCGAGATCCTGCGCGGCGAGCAGTTCGCCGCGGACAGCACCGCGCTCCGCCCGTACTTCGAGGCCGACCGGGTCCTGCACGACGGGGTCTTCCACGCCGCCGGCGCCCTGTACGGCCTGACCTTCACCGAGCGCCCGGACCTGCGCGGCTACAACGACGAGGTCCGGGTCTTCGAGGTCGCCGCCGACGACGGCGAGCACGTGGGGCTGTACCTGCTCGACCTCTACACACGTGACGGCAAGCGCGGCGGCGCGTGGATGAACCCGGTCGTCGAGCAGTCCGAGCTGCTCGGCACCCTGCCCGTCGTGGTCAACAACCTCAACGTCGCGAAGCCGTCCGCCGGCTCCCCCACCCTGCTCATCCAGGACGAGGTCGAGACGCTCTTCCACGAGTTCGGCCACGCCCTGCACGGCCTCATCGCCCGCACCACCTACCCGCGGTTCTCCGGCACGAACGTCGAGCGGGACTTCGTCGAGTTCCCGAGCCAGGTGAACGAGATGTGGCTGTCGTGGCCGTCCGTGCTGGCGAACTACGCGAAGCACCACGAGACCGGAGCACCCCTGCCGCCCGAGCTCGTCCTGGGGCTCAGCGAGTCCGAGGGGTTCAACGAGGGCTTCGGCACGACCGAGTACCTCGCCGCCGCACTGCTCGACCAGGCGTGGCACCGGCTCTCGGCGGCCGACGCCGCGGCGGTGACGTCCGTCGAGGACTTCGAGCGGGACACCCTGGCCGCCGCCGGCATCGCGGTCGAGGCCGTGCCGCCGCGCTACTCGTCGACGTACTTCGCACACACGTTCTCGGGCGGGTACGACGCCGGGTACTACGGGTACATCTGGTCCGAGGTGCTCGACGCCGACACGGTGGAGTGGTTCCGCGACAACGGCGGGTTGGACCGTGCAGCCGGCAGGCGGTTCGCCGAGCGTCTGCTCGGGGTCGGCGGGGCGAAGGACCCGCTCGAGGCGTACCGGGACTTCCGCGGCCGCGACGCCGAGGTCGGCCCGCTGCTGCGGCGCCGCGGGCTCGAGTAGGCGCGCCGGCGCAGGCCGCCGAGCGCCGTCGCACCGCACCGCACCGCACCGCACCGCACCACGAAACGGACACAGCACCACGGAATCCCGTGGTGCTGTGTCCGTTCGCTGGTTCCGGAGGGCTACGCCGACTTCTCGACGCGCTTGGCCCGGGGCCGCGGCACGATCGTCGGCGCCGCGTTCTCGAGCACGGACTCGCGGGTGATCACCACTCGGGCGACGTCGTCGTCGGACGGGACGTCGAACATCACCGGGCCGAGGACCTCTTCGAGGATCGCCCGGAGCCCGCGGGCACCCGTCTGGCGCAGCACCGCGAGGTCCGCGATGGCCTCGAGCGCACCCTGGTCGAACTCGAGCTCCACGCCGTCGATCTGGAACATCCGCTGGTACTGCTTGACCAGCGCGTTCTTCGGCTCGGTCAGGATCTGCATGAGCGCCGCCTGGTCGAGCTGCGACACCGTGGTGACGACGGGTAGACGACCGATGAACTCGGGGATCAGACCGAACTTGTGCAGGTCTTCCGGCAGCACCTCGGAGTACAGGTCCTGGTGGTCGGTCGCGCTGTGGAGGGGTGCCCCGAAGCCGATCCCGCGCTTGCCGACGCGCGAGGACACGATGTCCTCGAGCCCGGCGAACGCACCCGCCACGATGAACAGCACGTTCGTCGTGTCGATCTGGATGAACTCCTGGTGCGGGTGCTTGCGGCCGCCCTGCGGCGGGACCGAGGCGACCGTGCCCTCGAGGATCTTGAGCAGCGCCTGCTGCACGCCTTCGCCCGAGACGTCGCGGGTGATCGACGGGTTCTCGGCCTTGCGGGCGATCTTGTCGACCTCGTCGATGTAGATGATGCCGGTCTCGGCGCGCTTCACGTCGTAGTCGGCGGCCTGGATGAGCTTGAGGAGGATGTTCTCGACGTCCTCGCCGACGTAGCCGGCCTCGGTCAGGGCGGTGGCGTCCGCGACGGCGAACGGCACGTTGAGGCGCTTCGCCAGGGTCTGCGCGAGGTACGTCTTGCCGCAGCCGGTCGGGCCGATGAGCAGGATGTTCGACTTGGCGATCTCGATGTCGTCGCGGTCTTCGGCGGCGGTAATCTGCCCCTGCGCCCGGATGCGCTTGTAGTGGTTGTAGACGGCCACGGCGAGGGCGCGCTTCGCCGGGTCCTGCCCGATGACGTACTCCTGCAGGAAGTCGAAGATCTCCCGCGGCTTGGGCAGTTCGAAGTCCCCGCTCGAGGTGTCCTCGCCGGCTTCGGCCAGACGTTCCTCGATGATCTCGTTGCAGAGCTCGACGCACTCGTCGCAGATGTAGACGCCCGGTCCGGCGATGAGCTGCTGGACCTGCTTCTGGCTCTTGCCGCAGAACGAGCACTTGAGGAGATCGCCGCTCTCTCCGATGCGTGCCATTCCCGTGCCTCCCTGATTGGACATGCCGGCCGCGCTGTCGCACCACCGCTGGTGCACCGCTGCTGGTGGGCACCTCGTCGTGGACACGAGCCTAACCGCAACCGGTGACACCGACCGCGATGCCCCTCCGGAATCCGCCCGCGCGTTCGCCCAGGGCGTGCGAGCCTGCTACGGTGATCCGGACTTCTCTACATCTTGTAGAACAGCAGGTGCAGAACCACCCCGGAAGGAACCCCATGCAGAAGCGTCTCGCCGCCGGCGGCGCCGTCACCCTCGGTGTCGCAGCCGTCATCGTCCTCGGCAGCGCCACGGCGGCCAGCGCACACGTGTCCGCCACGGCCACGTCGACCGCAGCGAACTCGTACACCACGGCGACCTTCTCGGTCCCGCACGGCTGCGACGGCTCCCCCACGACGAAGATCCAGTTCCAGGTGCCGGAGTCCGTCATCGAGGTCACGCCCACCGTGAACCCGAACTGGACGATCACGAAGGCGACCGAGCCCTACACCGACCCGTCGGCGTCGGCATCCGACGAGGACCACGCCGAGACGGCCGCCGAGCGCGTCACCAGCGTCACGTACACCGCGAAGACCCCCCTGCCCGCCGACGAGCGCGACACCTTCGCGCTCTCGTTCTCGCTGCCGGACGGCAAGGTCGGTGACCTGGTCGAGTTCCCCGCGATCCAGACCTGCGAGAAGGGCAGCGTCGAGTGGAACCAGGAACAGAAGGCCGGCGAAGCCGAGCCCGAGCACCCGGCACCCTCGATCACGCTGACCGCCGCCGAGGCGACGGACGACGACGGCGACCCGATCGCCGCCACCCCGACGGCCGAGGCCGCCGGCTCGACCGCCTCGAACGACCCCGACCTGGTCGGTCGCTTCCTCGGCCTCGGCGGCCTGGTGCTCGGCGCCGTCGCCCTGGTCCTCGCCGTCGCCGGCACGCGTCGTCGGAGCTCCGCCAAGTGACGCAGCGCGGCTCGCTTCGGTCCCGGCCACGGTCCTCTGTCTGGAGGCTCGTGGCCGGGACCGCCGCGGCCGTCGCGATCGCCGGTGGTGCGGTCCTCGGGCTCGCCGGTCCGGCCAGCGCACACAACTACCTGATCTCGTCCGACCCGGAGGTCGGCGGCACCCTGACCGAACTGCCGAAGACGTTCGACATCACGACGAACGACAAGCTGCTCGACATCGGCGACTCGGGGTCGGGCTTCGCGTTCCGCATCGTCGGCCCGGACGGCAAGTACTACGAGGACGGCTGCGTCGACGTCGAGGGGCCGTCGATGACCACGGCCGCAGCCCTCGGCGACTCGGGCAAGTACACCGTCGAGTGGCAGATCGTCTCCGCCGACGGGCACACCGTGTCCGACGAGTACCCCTTCACGTGGAAGGCGCCGTCGGGCTTCACCCCGGCCTCGGGTGCGGCGAAGCCCCCGACCTGCGCCACCGCTGGTGACGACGACGCCGGCTCGGACACCACCACCGGCACCGCCTCGGGATCGAGCGACTCGGCGGCGTCCGACGCGATCTGGATCGGCGCCGGTGGCGTCGTGCTGGTCGGCGTGATCGTCGCGGTGCTGCTGCTCCTGCGCCGCAAGCCGGCCCCGGAGTCCGACGACTCCGACGACTAGCCGCAACGCAACGACGAAGGCCCCGCACCGTTCGGTGCGGGGCCTTCGTCGTTCCTGCTGGTGCTACTTGACGAGCGCCGGCAGGTTCTTGCGGCTGGTGAGGACCTGGTCGATCAGGCCGTACTCCACGGCTTCCTGCGCAGACATGATCTTGTCGCGCTCGATGTCGTGGTTGATCTCCTCCGGCGTCTTGTTGGAGTGCTTCGACAGCGTCTCCTCGAGCCAGGTGCGCATGCGGAGGATCTCCGCTGCCTGGATCTCGATGTCGGACGCCTGACCGCCACCCTGCTGGGTCGCGGGCTGGTGGATCAGCACACGGGCGTTCGGCAGCGCGAGGCGCTTGCCGGGGGTGCCACCGGCGAGGAGCACCGACGCGGCCGAGGCGGCCTGGCCGAGGCAGACCGTCTGGATCTGCGGACGGATGTACTGCATCGTGTCGTAGATCGCCGTCATCGCGGTGAACGAGCCACCGGGCGAGTTGATGTACATCACGATGTCGCGGTCGGGGTCCATCGACTCGAGCACGAGCAGCTGGGCCATGACGTCGTCAGCCGACGCGTCGTCGACCTGCACGCCGAGGAACACGATGCGGTCCTCGAACAGCTTGGCGTACGGGTCCTGGCGCTTGTAGCCGTAGGCCGTGCGCTCTTCGAAGCTCGGCAGGATGTACCGATTGGACGGAGCCGGGACGTTCTGCGCGCCACCGAGCATGGGGAGATGCATTCTCGTTTCCTTTTCTTCGGTGGTGATCAGGACTGGGCGTCGGGCTCGGCTGCGCTGGTGGGCGTCTCGCCGTCGCCGACGGTGCCACCACCGCCGATGACCTCGGCACTCGAGGCGCGGAGGTGGTCGACGAAGCCGTACTCGAGCGCTTCCTGCGCCGTGAACCAGTTGTCGCGGTCGTTGTCCTTGAGGACCTGCTCGACCGACTTGCCGGTCTGCTCGGCCGTGAGCTCCGCCATGCGCTGCTTCATGTCGAGGATGACCTTGGCCTGCGTCTGGATGTCGGCAGCGGTCCCGCCGAAGCCACCGGACGGCTGGTGGAGCAGCACGCGCGCGTTCGGCGTGATGTAGCGCTTGCCGGGCGTGCCGGAGGACAGCAGGAACTGTCCCATCGACGCGGCGAGGCCGATGCCCACGGTGACGATGTCGTTCGGGACGAACTGCATCGTGTCGTAGATCGCCATGCCGGCGGTGATCGAACCACCGGGCGAGTTGATGTAGAGGTAGATGTCCTTCTCAGGGTCCTCGGCGGCGAGCAGCAGCAGCTTGGCTGCGATCTCGTTCGAGTTGTCGTCGCGGACCTCGGAGCCGAGCCACACGATCCGGTCTCTCAGAAGGCGGTCAAAAACACTGGGGTTCAGTGTTGCTTCGGCCATGGAAAAGCTCCCGTTCAGTTGTCGCTTGTTGTCGAACTTATCGGGTGCAACGCACCAGTTCTCGTCTGTTCGCCGACAGCAATGCGGTGGTGCGGAAATACGGACGGGAGGCGCGGTGCCAGCTGGCACCGCGCCTCCCGTCCGTCCTACTGGTGGCGTCGAGATCGTTACTCGGCGTCCCCTGCCGGCTCCTGCGCGACGCCCGCCGTGAAGGCGGACAGGTCGACGGCGTCGCCGTTGGTGTCCTTGACGGTCACCTTGGACAGGACGGTCGCGACCGCCTTCGAACGAGCGACCTCGCCGACCATGCCGGGGATCTGGCCGTTCTGGTCGATGACCTTGATGAACTCGGCCGGCTCCATGCCGTACTGCGCGGCGGCCTGGATGAGGTACTGGGTCAGTTCCTCCTGCGAGACCTGGATCTCTTCCTTCTCGGCGATCGCGTCGAGGAGGATCTGCGAGCGGAAGGCGGTCTCGCTGGACTCGGAGACCTCCTTGCGGTGCTCCTCGTCCTCGAGGCGGTTCTCCTGCTCGAGGTGACGGTGCACCTCGTCGGCGATGAGCTGCTCCGAGATCGGGATGTTGACGTCCTCGGTGAGCTTCTCGACGAGCTTGTCGCGAGCCGCGGCGCCCTGACCGAAGGTCTTGGACTTCGCGATCTGCTCCTTCAGGTCGGCCTTGAGCTCGTCGATGGTGTCGAACTGGCTGGCGATCTGGGCGAACTCGTCGTCGGCCTCGGGGAGCTCGCGCTCCTTGACGGCGGTGACGGTGACGGCGATCTGAGCGGTCTCGCCCTCGCGGTCGCCACCGACGAGCTTCGACTCGAAGGTCGTCGACTCACCGGCGGTCAGGGACTCGAGCGCCTCGTCGATGCCCTCGAGCAGGTCACCGGAGCCGATCTCGTAGGAGACGCCGGTGGCCGAGTCGACCTCGTCGTCGCCGATGCTGGCGGTGAGGTCGATCTGCGCGAAGTCGCCGGTCTTCGCCGGACGGTCGACCGTCACGAGCGTGCCGAAGCGGGTGCGGAGGTTCTGCAGTTCCTCTTCGATCTCGTCGTCCGACACCTCGACGGCGTCGACGGTGAGCTCGTACGAGGAGTAGTCCGGCAGGTCGAACTCGGGGCGGACGTCGACCTCGAAGGTGAGGACGAGGTCGCCGGTGAAGTCCGCGACGTTCGGCAGCTCGGCGACGTCGGCCTCGGCACGGCCGAGGATGCGCAGCTCCTGCTCTTCGACCGCCTGGCGGTAGAAGTTGTCGATGGCGTCACCGACGGCGTGGTTCAGGACCTCGCCGCGGCCGACGCGCTGGTCGACGATCGCCGGCGGGACCTTGCCCTTGCGGAAGCCGGGGATGTTGATCTGCTCGGCGATGTGCTTGTAGGCGTGGTCGATGCTCGGCTTGAGATCGTCCGGCGTCACGTTCACGGTGAGCTTGACGCGGGTGTCGCTCACCTTGTCGACGGTGCTGGTGGCCAAGGGATGTTCTCCTGTTGGTTGACGTTCGTGTGGTCGGTGGTGCTCGGAGGACCTGGTCGGGGCGACAGGATTTGAACCTGCGACCTCCCGCTCCCAAAGCGGGCGCTCTACCAAGCTGAGCTACGCCCCGTTGCTTCGTGCCAGGGATCAGCCGCGCACGCCGAGGGGCGCATGCGACCCCGGTGAGTCTAGCGGTCCGACGGCGCGCTGTTCCCGGGGGTTGCTCAGTCGTCCTCCGCGGCGCGTCGCAGACCCCGCCGCCACCGGATCCCGACGGCCACCTGGACCCCGAGGGCAGCCACCGCCAGCAGCAGCCCGACGACGATCCGCCCGACGTGCAGCAGTGCGTGCGCGAGCTGCGACTGCGGGTCACCGAACAGGTCGGGACGCAGGGACAGCACCGCGGCGGCGAGGACCACCAGTACGTACGAGACCACCCGCGACCAGCGGATGGTGCGCTCGGCACCGCCGTCCGGCTTCGGGATGACGCGCGTCGGCATGTCGGTGCTCGTTCGTCCGCTACGATGGTTGGGCTGCGCCTGGTGCGCAGGCGCGGGGATGTAGCTCAATGGTAGAGCCCCAGTCTTCCAAACTGGCTACGCGGGTTCGATTCCCGTCATCCCCTCTCTTGTGGCTACTGGGAAGTAGGCCCGTCCGGGCAACGGACGCTCAGGCCGAACCCCTCCGAAAGCACTCCCCTAGTATTACGAGGAAGACTCGGCGCAGTCGCCCGAGGGGACTCAGGAGTGATCGCATGGCCGAAGCGCGCGAAGAAGACCTCATCGTTCAGTCCAGTGACATGGCACTCATGAACGTGGCATCGCTGCACTCCACGGGCTCGCTCGACTTGAGCCCCCGCTACCAGCGCCGCAATCGGTGGGACCGTGAGCGCCAGTCGCAACTGATCGAGTCGTTCTTACTGAACGTCCCTGTCCCTCCCGTGTACCTGGCAGAGGAGTCGCGAGGGGTCTTCGCCGTCATCGACGGGAAGCAGCGGCTCACCGCGATCGTCCAGTTCATCAATAACGAGTTCTCTCTCACAAAGCTCCAGCTGAGGCGTGATCTGGAGGGCATGCGTTACCGCGACCTGGCGGCGGACGCTGCGTCGGCGCTCGGAATGAGGCCGTTGCGGGCCGTTACAATCCTTCGGCAGACCCCCGACTGGGTGAAACACGAAGTTTTCGTGCGACTCAACAGGGGCGGCCAGCCCCTCAACGCGCAAGAGATCCGAAACGTTGCGTATGCAGGACCGTTGAACGACCGCATCATCGAGCTGGCGGAGGACCCGTTCCTTCACAGGCAGCTGAAGATCACTTCGCCAGATTCTGCCGCTTATGCGGATATGTCCGACGTGGAAACGGTCGTACGATTCTTCGCGTTGGCCACTCAGTGGCGGAACTTCGGTGGGAACCTTCGTGAGGCACTCGACCGCTTCATGCTCGAACATCACGAAGCTGGTCCAAGCCGTGTCACCGATCTCGCCAACCGGTTCACACGCGCCCTCCGCTGGTCTGAAACCCTGTGGGGGCAGCATGCGTTCCAACGGCACGATGGGTCTCAATGGCGTGATCAAATGATCGGCGGCGTTTTCGATGCCGAGATGGTCGCCGTCGATGCCCTTACCGACAAGCAGCTCAATGCTCTGAAGCCAAGTCGCGTGCTGAGCAACACGCGAAGTCTGTTCACAGATCCAGAGTTCGACGGCTCAGTTAGGTTGAGCACCAACACCTCGGCTCGGGTGCGCTACCGCATCGAGAAGATGACCGCATTGCTCGAGGGCTGAAGTGGCAGCAGTCGACGATCTACTCCTTCGGCTCGGGCGTATCGACACCGTGGTGGATGAAGCGGCCAAGATGTCGGGTGTGACCTCTC
Source organism: Curtobacterium sp. MCLR17_043 (assembly GCF_003224215.1). Classification (NCBI taxonomy): domain Bacteria; kingdom Bacillati; phylum Actinomycetota; class Actinomycetes; order Micrococcales; family Microbacteriaceae; genus Curtobacterium; species Curtobacterium sp. MCLR17_043. The sequence continues at coordinate 66,545 of NZ_QKLH01000012.1, forward strand.
CCGAACTGGTCGACCATGCGCTGCGGGGAGTCGCGGTCCAAGGACTCTCGTCGTTCGAGCAGTTTCTGCGGGACCGCGGCAGCGAGTGGGCGGACCATCTAACGCAGGCACGGATCTCGGCGGCAAGCTTGTCCGGGGGCACCCTTGCTTTCTCCGATCGGATCGTCCAGACGTTGCCTCGCCGATTTCGCGACCTTGATGACAGCCAACGCTCAACCCTCGTTCAAGAACTAGCAACGACGATGACTTCCTTCTCGTCGGGCAATCTGGTCGGCCACGACCTTTTCTTCGCATGGTCAGGCAGTAATGTCCAAACGAGCGATGTCGACGGCATCGTGAGACTGGTGGGCTTGAAAGGCTGGGGCGACCTTACGGCTGCTTGGAAGGTGCTAGATCCCCGTTTCCCGGGGAATGCGTCAGCCGAGAAGATCATGAAGGACTTCTCGTCACAGCGCCACATGTATGCCCATCAAGTCGACGCTTCCATCAATCCGACGGCAGTAAGCACGATCACCCGGAATGTGAAGCTCACAGCCATGCTTCTCGACATGGTTGTCTCGGCTGCCCTTCAACAGATCGCGCGCGGACTGACGGTGCCGACTGGGATCGGGAACTCACTGACACTTCGCCACATCACTCGGGATGGCTCGTACTGGAGCGAATTCCCTCCGTCAAAGGCGCGCGCATACCGGCGACATGCCTCGCTCGGAGAGGCGCTCTCGGCTGCGACGCCCCGCGCTCGCGCGAAGGACGAGGTCATCGTCGTATTTGACCAGAACGATATCGTGGACTGGCGTGCAGCAATCTGACCGAGTCGCGTAGCTACGGCTCGGCGACGAACGCCTCGAAGCGCGCGATCTGGTCGCCGTAGTCGGTCGGGTACAGGTGGCCGTAGATGGTGTCGGTCGTGGAGACGGACGCGTGCCCCATCCATCGGCTGACCTCGTACGGCTTGAAGCCCGCGGCGAGCATGAGGGAGGCGTACGTGTGGCGCAGGTCGTGGAAGCGCATGTGCTTCACCACACCCGCCCGCTGGGCGGCAGGCACGAGGTAGTAGGCGCGAACTCCCCCGCAGTCGATGTTCCGGGACCAGTCGAGCCGGCGAGAGCCGTTGCTGCGGGCTGGCCAGAACAGCGCGTCGGGAACGCCGCTGTGTGGGTGCGCCAGCAGGTACTCGCGCAGGTGAGCGATGAGCGAGCGCGAGAGCAGCGGCACGTTCCGGGTGGAGCGGGCGCTCTTGGGGGTACCGACCTGCCACTCGCCGTCCACACGGCGGATGGACTGCCGAACCTCTACGTGTCCAGCCGCCAGATTGAGGTCGCGGATGCGCAGCCCTTGCAGCTCGGCGGCACGTAGCCCTGTGCCCGCTGCGAAGCGGATCAGCAGCCCGTATGGCTCGTACTCGTCTAGCTCCTTGGCGACCTGCTCCACCTGCGCCGCTGTGAGGAGCACCGGAGCGAACCCCTCGGCGTTGGTGGCACGAGGGATATCCACGGCGTCGCACGGGTTGTGAGCAATCAGCCGGTGCCGCAGCGCGTACCGGAACACCTTGTTCAGCGCGATGAAGTGGTTGCGCACGGTGGAAGATGCTCGGCCGGTGGCGATGAGGTCGGCCACCCACGCCTCCACCTCTTCCGAAGTGATGGTCGAGATGCGACGCTTGCCGAACGTCGGCAGCACGCGGGCGTCGTACAGCTGCACGTACCCGGCGTAGGTGCTCGGCTTCAGCTTCGCGCGGGACGCCGCGAGGGACGCCTGCACGACTTCCTCGAAGCTCTTGCTGCGTCCAGCCAACGGCTCCGTCGTCTGGCCGCGCGCCTTCTGGTTCTCCACCGTCAGGGCGAACCGCTCGGCCTCGCGCTTGACGGTGAACGAACGCTGCCGGAACTTGCCGCCGTCGCGCCAGCGCACCTCGTACGCGCGGCCGGCTTTGCGCTCTACCTCTCTTACGTGGGCCACTACGCCACCGCCCCGACTCGAGCGATGGAGTTGTACGCGCGCCGCACAACAGACTCGCTCCAGGTGGTCAGCCCGGTGGGCGTCAGGTACTGCTTGTCGGTGAGCTCCGCGGCGATGGACCGGAAGCTCGCCCCGGCGTCCCGCGACAGCACGATGCGGCGCATTAGCCCGGCTGGGATGGCGGACGGTCGGCCATTGCGCTCGCCACGGCGGGCACGAGCAGCGAGGGCGTCTTTCGTCCGGACAGAGATCATCTCGCGCTCAAGCTCGGCGAACGTCGCCAGCATCTGAGCCATCGCTCGGCCCTGTGGCGTCGCCAGGTCCACCGCTAGGTCGAGGATGACGAGGTTCCAGTGCTGCTGCTGTGCCGCGACCAAGATCTCGCTCGCGTGCAACACCGACCGCGCCAGGCGGTCGATCTTCGCGACGACGAGCGCTTCCGCTTGCCCTGTACGCAGCAGGTCCAGCGCGCGGCGCAGCTCCGGGTTCACGGCCTTACCGCTGCGGCCGAGGTCGGCGACGACCTCGACCGTCCACCCGCGGCGGCTAACCTCAGCGTGGATGGCCTCGACCTGCGCCTCGACGCCGAGGCCGGAGCGTTCCTGTTCTTCCGTGCTGACGCGCACGTAACCGATCACGTGCATCAGACCGCGCCCTCTCGCGTCAGCCCGATGACGGGCGCGCCGTCCTCGTCGGTGAGCAACCCCGCCGACTCTTGGTCCGCGACGATCTGGAACTGCACCTGGCTCGTCGGGTCGTACTCGCCCAGAAGCTCGATTAGCTCTTGCACGGTCATGGTTCCGTCCTCTCGGTCTGCGGCGGAAACGTCCGGTTGCGCCTTCCGCCTCGACCTGAATCGAACCTCCGCATCTGAGATTTCACCAGCGCCGTCCGAATATCCGAGCGTGCGGCCCGAACGCGTCCGAGGGGTCACCGGGGTACCCGGTCGGAGGCGTTCGGCCGACACAGTCCGATCGAAAGGACGCCTGGACCACTGCCGGTTCACCGGGTCCTCCGCCCCTTGCGGACCTGCGGCCCGCCGTGCACCGGCTTGGGCTGCGGTTCGCCGCGTTCGGCCGCGGTGCGCGGTGCCGGGTTGCCGGTCTTCCGCTGGCGACGGGCGCGGGCAGCCTGACGCTCTTCCATGGCGGCGTCGGCGGCGGCTTCCTCGGCGGAGTAGTCGGGGGTGCCGTCCGGTTCGTCCGGGAGCTCGGTCACCGCGTCGTCGTCCAGGTCGTAGACGAACGCCGCCTCGATGTTGCGCTCCAGCAGGCTGACGGTCACGCCCATCTCGATCTCCTGCTTCCCGGCCAGCTGGGCGCGGTCCAGCAGGTCGCGGGCGGCGGCCAGCTGCACGGCGTACGGCACCTTGGCGTCCTGCATCAGTTCCACCAGCCGTGCCGCGGCCTTATCGCTCGCTTCGAGGATGCGCTGCTGCGCCCGCCGCCGCACCTGCGGGGCAGCGCCGCCGTGCATACGGCAGACGTTCGTCCCCAACATCGCCCAGTTCCGACACGGCTCCCCGTTACGACGGCGTGCGGTGCAACGGGTGTCGGCGTGCATGAGGTCCGAGCTGTTCTTATTGGACATGTCTTCTTCTCCTAGGTGTAGTGCGATGCGAAGGCGTCAGGAAGACACCACGTTCTCCGTGGATGACTTCTTCGTATTTCTCCGAGGAGTAGATGAGTTCTTCGGAGGCCACGGCGACTTCTTCGGCAGGCTCGGAAGAAACCGTGGTAGAGCCCGGGTTTCAGGAAGAATTCATCAGACGGAAGGGTGACGTGTTCGTGGTGCCTTCGGGCCAGTACCACTCCCACCCACCGTCGAGACGCGACTTGCGAGATTCGATGGGCGGACGCGTCTTCTTGCGAGCGCGAGTCAGAGTGCTCGGTGAGTACCCTTCCGCCTTCCCGGCCGCCGTACCCTCGGACGCGGGCGCAATCCCCTCGCGCTCGCGCATGAACTCCTGCAGCCACATCACCGCGTCGTCGCTCGCCGGAGTCTGATTGATGAGCTGGTTCACGTTTGTGAGCGTTTCACCCAAGTACTCGACACGGGCAGCGTGCGTCTCATCGCCGTCATCGAGCTTCACCAACTGTCTTCGAGCCGATACGCAATCGACATCTCCCCGAAGTCCGCGTAGTTCCCCTTGTCCTGCGTCATCACCACTTGCTGCTGATCGTCATCCTTCGCGAACACCATCACGGCGCGCGCTGCATCGCGGTAAGCGTGGCTACCAGACAGCTTGTCGGAGGCGTTGCCGCCACCCTTGTTGAAGTGCATGATGCCGATAACGACAACGTCCATTTCCCGAGCCAGCTTCGCGAAAGGATCGAGCACAGACCGAACGACTTCTCGGTGGTGGTCGTTGCCGGTCATGCTCGACGTGATCGGATCGAAGATCACAAGTCGCGCTCCGGTCTGCTGAATACCGTCCTGCACTGCGTGTAATTCGTCCGGCAGCAGCGGATAGCGCTCGCCGGAGGCCCGGTCAACACCTGTTGTGATCGCAAGTTCGTAAATGCGATCCATGTCGGCTCCCGCTGCCGCGAGGCGGGGCTTCACCTGCGTGGCCCAGTCGTCCTCAACGCTCACATACAGCACCGAGGTCTTCTGGCCCAAGAGGTCGCCTGGAAGCGTGCCGCGCTGAACCTGCGCCGCGAGCCAGAGCGCGAACGTCGACTTCCCAACGCCACCGCGACCCCCGAAGAGCGTCACAGCTCCGAGCGGAATGCGCTTGTCCCACAGGAAGCGCTGACGCCGAGACGAGACCGCCGACGCAGGCCGGAGTACCACGCGACCAGCGGATTGCCCCGGCTCAGCCATACTGCGTTGCCGTGCCTCCCGCATCGCCTCGTACAGAGTTGCCGCCGACCCCTCGTAGCGCCGGAAGAAGTCGGTGACGTCAGCCCCTGCCTGATCGGCGGGCAGAAGACCTTCCTGCACTAGGTCGAGGATTGACGCATTCGCCCCGACTGAGCGAAGTCGCTCGGCGACCTTCTTGGCTCCAGAGCGCCCGGCTTCATCAGCGTCGTATGCCACGAGTACCTCGCGCCCTCGGAGCAATTGGAGGTCCTTCGGTGGGGTTGAGGATCCTCCCGTGCCAGTGACCGCCACGAAGAGACCCGCGGACTCCTGATTGGCGATCAGCGCATCCAACTCCCCCTCGCACAGGAGCACGGGCAGGTCATTCCCCACCAGGACTTCCGCCGGGTACAAGATGGCCGTGCCGTGTCCACGCGCGTTCAACATCTTGTTGGCAGCCCCGGACTTGTACCGACGAACATTCACCCACTCGTCCTCGTAGCGAACCGGGATGGTGATTCTGCTCCTATCCCATCCGAGGGAATAACGCTTGATGCTGTCCCTTGAAAGTCCGCGCTCGTTCAATAGGTATGCGAGCGCTCGCTTTCCATTGCGACTGAGTAGATCGGCGTGCCATCTCGCAGGCGCGTCCTGGTCCGCGAGCGGGACTTCAGCTCGATCAACAGCGGGCTTTCTCTCCACTACGCGGGCCGTTGGATAGAAGACGCGATCTGCTTGCGCCGGGTCGAGACCTCGGAGCGCGAGGCCTCTCTTTACGTCAGACCAGTCGCAGCCGAAGCAGTTCGCGAGGACCCGCCCGCTCTCCGCAACGCTGAACCCGAACGAGGGCTTTTCGTCGCGGTGGTCGGGGTTCGGGCAGCTTGCCTCCCATTGATTCTGCGCGGTCCGGTGAGCATCGAGCTTGGTGGCCCACTCAATTGCGACAGCAGGGGGCTCGCTCCACTCCGAGCTCACGACTGCTGCTCCGGAGTGAACGTTCTGGCGTCGATGTAGGCGTCGAGCTGGTCGTGGCTGAACAGCGTGTGAAGACCGAGCTTCGTGTGCCCGATCTTCTTGTCGGCAACGAGCCGGCGAAGCTGTCGCTCGCTTGTGCCGAGGTAGGCGGCTGCGTCGGGGTACCGCAGCCAGGTACGAGTAGAGGTTTGCGAGTTGCCGAGGGGTGTCATGGTCCGCTCCGGTCGAAGTTGAGACCGGGCGGAGCACACAAGGGTGCCGCAACGTCGCCCGGTCAGAGGTTGATCTGTCGGACGACGGAGAACGCGGAACTAAGCCGCGGGGGTCGCCCAGCGAGCGGTGTTCGGAGCGTTGGGGCTAGCAGGACGAGCAGCGGGACGAGCAGCGGGCACGCGGAGAGTCCGGCCAGAGGCGACGAGCACGACCAGCACCCGCAGCGCGTGGCGCAGCCGGGCGTTGAGGCGATTGATCCTGTCCTGCGTGCGCTGGTGGGCACGTCGCATCTCGGCGACGACGCGCTCGGTGAAGACAGCATCCGACAGCTGCGAGAAGACGACGGCGAGTTCAGGGAGCAGCCGCGGGGCGCGCTCGATAGACGCCGGTCGGGCTGTGGTGGCGTTCCGCCCCTGCCATGCCGTGCTTCCGTACTGCATCCGTCTCACCGCCTCTTCCTGTCGTGGGACTCTAGAGCATGTTTTCTGTAGTGCCGAGCTCGACCCAGCGGTTGCGCAGGCGCATCGGCCGGTAGTGCTGCCCGTCGGTCGGTTCCGCGTCCAGCGTCACGGAGACGCCGTGCACGTCGCTGGTGCAGTCCACCGCCACGAGCAGGTCGAGCCCGCGCACGGGCACCTTCGCGTTCCAGGACTGCGGGTAATAGAGCGACTGAAGCGACTTCGCCACGGTCCAGCCCGACATGTACGGCAGGACGCCACGGTCCGCCCACACCGCGATACGCATTGCAGCGTCGATCACGATGCCCTGACACGGCACACGTTCGGCGGTGAGGTCGGCACGCAGTCGCATGGTGGCCAGCTCCACGCGGCTCAGGTGGCGCAGCGGGCTGTCGCTGGGCGAGGATGGCGCGGGGTCGAGGTTCGGCCAGCTGCGTTTCCAGTTCCACAGCGCGTGCAACGCGTCTAAGGGGCGCTCTGGTAAAATATTCGATGTCACGGTCAAGTCCCTCCGCCGCCCCGACTCTTCTCCTGGGAGTCGGGGCGGTGTTCTGTTAGGTCAGTACTTCTTGCTGAGCGCCGGATAGCGGACGACGAGGCTTCGGTACGCGCCGTAGGGGTCCTCCGCCTTTTCTGCCAGCCACTCGGCCTCCCGAGCGAGCCGTTCGAGCTCATCGATCTTCTGCTGCGCCCGGCTGTGCAGGGCGGTGTAGCGAGCGGCGACTTGCTTCAGGTCCGTGCGGCTCTCGTGATCCAGCGCGTACTCGACCTCTTCGCGGATGGACTGCTCGACCTGGGTGGTCTCTCGCGTCAGGACCGTTCCCCGCTCCACGAGAGCTTGGGAGCTACCGACCAGGGAGTTCTCGTAGACGCGCACGCGGTCGAACACGGCGTCGTCCACGCGCTTGATCTCGGTCTGCTCTGCGACCGAGTTGGGGTAGCTCTCCTCGCGAGCGTGGATGCGATAGGCCTCCGGGTCCGCTGCGACGGCTGGGCTGTAGTCGAAGACGGACATGTCAGGCTCCGATCCGGCGCACGGGGCGCTTGGCCAGGTCGCGGATGCGATCCCGGGTGCTGGTGGTCTGGTCGGTTCGCTCGAACGCAGCGCCGAACGCACGCTCGGCGGCGTCCAGCTCGGCGCGTAGTTCCTCCGCTGCACCGCGGTAGTCGCCGGCCTTCTGCCGGAGGTTCTTCGCTGCACGCGGTCCGCCGTAGGCGGGGTATGGGGTGGTATTGACGGTCATCGGTCTTCCTTCTCGGTCAGGCGGTCGCTGCTGAGCCGGCCGCGGGTGGTGGTGGAGTGAAGCGTGTCGGCGACTTCGGGGAACAGCACGCCGAGGGTGCTCAGGTGGTCGATTAGGGCTACTCGCACGATTGTCGCTTTGGATACGCCGCCGAGCCGCACCATTAGATCGAGTGCGTCCCCTACTTCCTTTGGCAGGGTCGTGCGCAATTCTGATTCATACCCGAGGGGCTGTGGTCCACGCTTACCCATTGCGTTCCTTCCGTTTGCGTTAGCATTAACCATACGCCGCAAATTAACGTGGCAGGGCAAAAGCGCCGTTTTGTTTTGCTGACGCTATCGACAATGACGAAAGGCGATGCTCGTGAACACCAACACCAACCGCGCCACCGAGTACACCGGTGACGACAAGGAGCGGGCGAAGCGCCCGCTCACCGTGCAGGAGCAAGCCAGGGCCATGCGGCGCGAGGGCCTGATGGATCAGCGATCAAAGTCAGGGGAAGCGCGGCGGTAGTCTCTGAACATGGCGAGTCCCGAGTTCTGGCGCGAGGTTGCTTCCAACCCTCCACGCGTGCATTTCCCTCCTACCCCTTACCCGGAGGTTGCACGCCTGCAGGTGCAGCTAGGAGCGCGGCTGGACCGAGCACGCTTGCGCGCATTGGAGCTCGATTCCGAGGTAGCAGACTGGCGTCATCTTCAGCCGCTGCGACTCGAAACCGTCATTGACCAGGACCGGCACGGCTGGGGACTACGCCTCCATGTTGAACACGAAGCAGACCTCACAAGCTGGGGGTTGACCTTCGGGGAGGCCATTCACCACCTCAGGAGCGCCCTCGACACCACGCTCGTGACGCTCGCCAAGGTGGAAGGACTAGCGCCGAAGCGTCGGCTTCAGTATCCGATTGTGACGGACGAGAAGGATTGGGCCGATCAGCGCAAGCGCCACCTGCGCGAAGTCCCAAGCTGGGTGTGGAAACCCGTCTACGCCGCGCAGCCGTTTCTGTCGGAGAGCCCTTCCCGACACCCTCTGGCTCGCCTCAACGACTTCGACAACGACAACAAGCACCGAACGCCATCTGTTGGCACTGTCCTGCCAGCCGAGCTCGAACACGACTTCACTCCGGTCCTGCGGAGCGGCCGCTCCGTCGGGCCAGCCAGGCAACTCGCTTACGACCTCTCGCTGGCTGATGGGTCCATGCTGCTCCACGAGAGGGTTGGGGATGAGGAAGTGGAAGGCGTGATGGGCGACCTATGGTGGAGTGCGGACATCGGCGTTGAAGATCGCCAAGGCAAATACGTCTCGAGCGTGGACTTCTACCAGGAGGCAGAGAAAGCCGTGCAGGACGCGTGCGCAATGCTCCTCGCGGTGTGGGAAGGCCGATTGGCAGGTGAAGGGCCGTTCGTCACTCAACCGGGCGACTCTTTTCGCCGCCGCAAGCCGGATGGAGTGAAGCGTGGCTGAGCCGAGGCGCTTGAAGAAGGGTGTTCGACTCGGCGTGATCAGAGGCGGCACCGGTGACTTCCGGGCCATCGCCACCCTGAGCTTCGCGTCGGACGGCGGTGTTCATATCACCCCGGCCCGGATACCCGACGTGAAGTGGCGGTACGGGACGCATCCCGCTGGGCGCAGGCTCCTGCGTAGCGAATACTCGGAGACGAAGCACCGTCCCAAGCTTCACTACCATTCTTCTGGGTATGTCGCCGCATCTCTCGACGGTCAGAGGATTGAACGCAGATCTGCCCAGTTCCCATCGCTGTCATCCCTTCGCAAGGGGCAGATATTCTCGGTCAGCGCGGTACGGCCCTGGGAGTTACCGAAGATCGACAAGCCCAGAGCGGGCGACATGTGGACACTTCAGCCGCGGTGGCCTTGGGCCGTGTGCTGGACACTTTCACTCCTGGAACTGCCCGAGTTTGACGGTACCCGCCTACACCTGCTGCGCAATCGTGGTCTAATCGCGGGCGACCCCACCCGGTTCGTACTCGATCTTCGAGAGTTTGGCAGAAGTGCCTTGCTGGTCGGTCACGTGCTCATAGAGGAGGACTTCGGGTTCGATAACGAAACGGCGGTCACCGTGGCTGCCTACGCGAACGGCCCTGACCAGACGCTCGCTCAAGATCCCTTCGTGCTGTGGAGCGCAACGGCGCGCAACCCCCTCTTGGCTTGGGAACCGCGCGAGCACGACATCGACGTATCGGACTTGGATAGCTCTCTCGCAGGACCAGTCCGAGAGTGGTCGATTGCGGAGCGCCTTGAGAAGCGATGGGGTCTGCGGCCGAAAGGCATCGACTAGTCACTCGCCCCTCCGTAAACCCCTCCTACCGCGCCCCACCACCCCTAACCGTGGTGAACCGACGTGAACCGCTATACTCCTCGTGAACGTCCGAAAGTACGGGCGAGAACAGCTCAAAGAGGGCCGATGCGGTTCACGTCGGTTTGCGCCCGTAATGCATAAGGGACGTTCTTCCAAACTGGCTACGCGGGTTCGATTCCCGTCATCCCCTCCACAACACGGGCCCTCCGCCGACAGCGATTCCCGTCATCCCCTCCACAACCTCACCTCCTGCGTCAGGGGTCGGCGAACTCGAGGTTGATCTCCGGGGAGTCGCCGAGTTCCACCCGGGCACGCTTCCGCTCCGCCGCACGCAACGGCACGAGGTAGCCGCCGTCCTTCGGGAACAGCGACGTCGTCCACGTCACCGAGCCGATCGTCACGCGGGCCGGGATCACACCCCACCCGTAGGTGAGCACCGGCGCGAGGTCGGCGATGACCTCGGCATCGTCCGGTGGCACGACGACGAAGAAGAACGGTGACGGGCCGCGCCACTCGATCACCTCGCCGCGGAACTCGAGCTCCATGCGGCGATCGTACGGCCGCGGCGTCGAGCGCGCCGGGTCGGGATTCGTTCTCGGTGGATGACGGTTCCGGTTCACGATCGCCGGGGTCTGCGAACCGGAACCGTCACGGGCGAGGAGGAACTGGTGCCTCCCCCGGGCCAGCGGGACCTGGACGACGCGCCCCGTGCCTCCAGGCCGGAGCCGGGGAGCACGGGGCGCGAGTCGCCGTCAGGACGGACGCGTCAGCGGTATGACGCGGCCTGTCCGTACAGCACCTTCGTGAAGGAGGAGACGTAGGAGGACTCGTCGCCTCCCGGCAGGTTGTACGTCATGAAGACGCCGTAGCCGTCGGCCTTCGTGCGCTGCGCGAGCGACACTGCCGTGGCCTGCGGGGTGTTCTGGATGTCGACCGCGGCGGCGGAGATCTTCGACTTCGGCAGGCCCGGGATCGTCGGCGCCGTGTAGGTGCCGTAGTACGGGTTCCAGGCGTAGTCGAGCTTCCCGCCGGTCGACGGGTTCGCCGTCTTCAGGGCATCGGAGGACGGGCCGATGTCGTAGAACGAGATGATCTTGCCCGGCATGTCCGCACGCAGGGCGCTGATGAGCCAGCCGATGGACTGCTGGTTCGGCTGCGGGGTGCCGTTCACGCCGTAGTCCGAGTACTCGTCGTCCAGGTCGACGCCGTCGAGTCCGTACTTCTTGACCGTCGCGGAGACCTGCGCCGCGAAGTCCCGTGCCGCGGCCTTCGTCGGGAAGTTCGCCAGGCCGGCGCCCTGGTGGTTGCCGAGCACCGAGAGCGTCACCTTGATGCCCTTGGCCTGCAGCGGGCGGATCTGCGTGGCCGCCTGGTCGAGGGTCCGCTGCACGTTCGCGTTGTTGTACAGGACCGCCTTGCCGTCCTCGTAGTTGATGTTCGCGGCGAAGATGATCGCCACGTCGAACGCGTTCGCGCCGTTCTCCAGCGTGTACCGCCCGACGTTGGCGAGCTCGTCGTTGTTCACCTCGACGTAGGCGATGCTCGTCGGCCCCGACTTGGTGGGCGCAGCGTGGTGCCCGTGTCCATGACCGTGACCGTGCCCGCCGCCGTGGGACGAACCGTGTCCGTGCCCGTGGCTGGACCCGGACGAGGAGGGCGCCGCGGATGCTGCGGCGGGCACCAGTGGTGCCGCGAGCATGGCGACCAGTGCGGTCGCGATGCTGAACTTCGTGGACTGCTTCATGTGGTTCCTCCTTGGGTGGGACGGGCGGTCGGTCAGTCGGTCGTTCAGTCGGTCAGTCGGTCAGTTGGCCGGTCAGTTGCGCGGGAACCGGAAGGTGCGGACCTCGTAGGCGTCGACGGTGAACGAGGAGGCATCGGCGTCGGACGACGCGTCACCGAGCGGTTCTTCGAGCAGGGTCACCTCGACGGCAGCGCCGAAGGTCGCCTCGTCGGCCGAGACCGCGATGCCCCCGGTCCCCCGCTGCCCGGACGGCTCGTAGAAGCGCACGACCAGGTCACCCGACCGGTCGTCGGCGAGCTTGACGCTCGACAGCACGACGTCGCCGGAGACCTGCACCAGCGGCTCGAAGCCGTGCGCCCCGGTGATCGTCCGCGCGCCCGCGTTCATCCGCACCCCGGCCGACGTGGCGCCGAGCTGGTCGGTGCCGATGACGATGCCGTACCGGTGCGTCTGCACGCCCTGGTCGGTCTCGGGGTCCGGGAACCGCGGTGCCCGCAGCAGCGACAGCCGCACGGTGGTGGTGACGTGCCCATCGACGGCGTCGCGCGTGGTGTCGAAGCCGTGGATCGAGTCGTTCACGAGCGCGACACCGAAGCCCGGCTCGGACACCAGCACGTAGCGGTGCATCGAGGTCTCGAACTTCGCGGCCTCCCACGAGGTGTTCGTGTGCGTCACCCGCTTCTGCGCGCCGAACTGCGTCTCGGCGACGGTGTGCTCGGCACGGACGTCCAGCGGGAACGCCACCTTGAGGAACTTCTCGGTCTCGTGCCAGTCGGTCACCTGGTCGAACTCCAGGGTGCGGGACCCCGGCGCCAGGACGATCTCCTGCGTCACCGTCGAGTCACCGAACGCCCGGGACACGACGACCCGTGCGGCCCCGGTGTCGTCGACCGACGCGGTCAGCCCGGTGGTCGACACGAGGTCCTCGACGCGGTTGCGGTAGTACCGGTCGACGTCCCACGCGTCCCACATGTTCGGGAAGTCCTGGTGCAGCTGCAGCAGGTTCGCCGCTTGCCCGGCCGCGATCGCCTCGCGCCCGCTCGCCAGGTCGACGGCGCTCATCACGAGCCCTTGCGCGTCGACCACGACCCGCACCAGGTCGTTCGCCAGCACGTACCCGCCGTCCTGCTGCGACAGGGACACGTCGGTCGCTGCCGCCACGTCGGTCGCCACGACAGCGCCCTGCGCGGGTGCACCGGCCTGGAGGAACGGGGCCGGGTTCACGACGACGGCCGCGTCCCCGGTGCCGGCGAGCGCCGAGAGCGCCTGGTCGATGATCGCGGTCAGCGCCGCGGCCGTCTCGGCGTACCGCTCGACCGCTTCGCGGTGCACCCACGCGATCGAGGTGCCCGGCAGGATGTCGTGGAACTGCTGGAGCAGGACCTGCTGCCACAGGGCGTCGAGCTCGTCGTACGGGTAGGCGAAGTCGGTGCGGGCGGCGGCGGTCGCTGCCCAGAGCTCGGCCTCGATGAGCAGCTGCTCGCACCGGCGGTTGCCCTGCTTCGTGCCGTGCTGCGACGTGAGCGTGGCCCGGTGCAGCTCGAGGTACAGCTCCCCCACCCACACGGGCGGATCGGTCAGTTCGGACTTCGCCCGGTCGAAGAACGTGTCCGGGTGCTCCCAGCGGACCTTCGCGCTGCCCTCGAGGTCGGCCAACCGTGCGGCGGTGCCGGTCATCTCGCGGGTGGTGCCACCGCCGCCGTCGCCCCAACCGACCGGGGCGATCGAGCCGCTGGCGAGCCGGTTCTCGCGGAACTGGCGGGAGGCCTTCGCGACCTCGCTGCCGGACAATCGCGAGTTGTAGGTGTCCATCGACGGGAAGTGCGAGAACACCCGCGACCCGTCGATGCCCTCCCACAGGAACGTGTGGTGCGGGAACTTGTTCACCTGGTTCCACGAGATCTTCTGCGTGAAGAACCACTCGAAGCCCGCGCGGCGCATCAGCTGCGGCAGCGCCGGCGAGTACCCGAAGCTGTCCGGCAGCCAGACGCCCTTGGGCCGGATGCCGAACTCGCGCTCGAAGAAACGCTGGCCCTGCGAGAACTGCCGGACGATGCTCTCGCCGGTCGGCATCACGGTGTCGGACTCGACCCACATGCCGCCGATCGGCAGGAACCGGCCGGCCTGGACCGCGGCCTTGACGCGGGCGTAGACCTCGGGGCGGTGCTCCTTGATCCACGCGTACTGCTGCGCGCTCGACATGCCGTACAGGAAGTCGTCGGTCTGGTCGATGAGCTCGGTCATGGTCGACGTGGTGCGGGCGACCTTGCGAATGGTCTCGCGCACGGGCCAGAGCCAGGCGGAGTCGATGTGGGCGTGCCCGACGGCCGAGATCGTGTGCGCCGAGGCCTCGGCGGGAGCGGCCAGCACCTCGGCGAGCGCCGCACGGGCGTCCCCGGCGGTCTCCGGGATGTGCTGCAGGTCGAGCGCGTCGAGGGCGTCGTCGAGGGCCTGCAGGATCCGCATGCGTCGGGGTCCGGCGGGCAGCTCGGCCTGCAGTTCGAGCAGGACGTCGATGTCGAGGGCGAGTTCGTGCACCTCGGACTCGAAGACGGCGAGCTCCATCCGGCGGGTGGCGTAGAGGCGCTTCGAGGACGAGGTCTGCACGTCGCCCTCCTGTGTCGGCAGGAAGGGGTGGTAGTCGAGCAGGACGGGGTTCGATGCGGCCTCGACGAACAGTTCGACGGTCTCGCCGCCCTCGGCCCGCTCGGTGACCAGGACCCACTGGTTGCGCGGGTTGATCGACTTCACGGGGGTGCCGTCGGCCAGGTAGACGAGTCCCTCGCACTGGAACCCGGGCATGTTCTTGTCGAAGCCGAGGTCGATCACGGCCTCCACCCGGCGTGCGGCCCACTCGGTCGGCACGGTCCCGGTCAACCGGAACCACGTCGTGCCCCAGGCCGCGCCCCACGGGGTGCCGACCTCGTAGGGCTCGAACGTGAGCGCGAGCCCCTCGGTCGGCGGGACCGGCTCCCCCGGCAGCTCGTGCCACGCGGCCCGGAGGGCCGTCGTGGTCGCGTGCACCGCGGGGGTGATCCGCTCGTCGAGCACCCGTCGGGCGCGTCCGGTGGTGAGGGGGATGTCGTCGTGCATGGGGCCTTCCGGGGTCAGGGCGTCGTCGCCGGGTGGGCGACGCGGACGGTGGTGGTGTCGAGGTCGGACGGCACGTCGACGCAGCGGTCGATGCCGCGGGCAGCGAGCAGCGCTGTGTCCGAGAGTCGGGAGCGCAGGACGACCTGCGGGCCGCGGCCGTCCGGTGCGGCCTCGGCCAGGGCGAGCCAGGCGGCGGCGAACCGACCGCCGGGGGCGCAGTCGGCGCGGGTGCCGTGCCGGTCGGTGCCGTCGGACAGCACGTCGTCGAGGACGAGCGCGGTGGCCGACGGTGCGGCGCGGGCGTCGCGGGTGTGCTCGGCGCGGGCGAGGGCGGCGAACGCCTCGCCGGCGGGCTTCAGCCGTCCGTCGTTCGTGAACAGCCCGAGGTCGTACTCGAGCTCCGGGAAGTCCGCGAGCGACCGGGCGACGTCGTGGGAACACCACCACGTCACCCCGAGCACATGCTGCGCGTCGAGGACGTGCCGGATGGTCTGCTCGGTGAACGCGGCGGCGTCGGCGGGGTCGACGACGTTGGTGGGTGCGCCGACCTCCTGCAGCCAGTTCGGCCGGGCGGGGTCGCGGTTCCAGGCTGCGGCGAGCTGGAGCAGGTACTCGCCGTGCCGCACCGAGCCGGCGCCGAGGGCGCCGTGCAGGGCCGCCGAGCCGTTGAACACCCAGGAGTGCGTGACGGTGGCGTCACCGTGGTCCGCCGCGTGCTCGGGGCCGAAGGGCTGGGCGTCGTCGTACCAGGCCGCGTCGTACTGCGCGACGGTGACCAGTGGCCCGGGACGCGACCCGGTGGCGGAAGCGACCGACGAGGCGGGGTCGAGCCGCGCCTCCAGGCCGACCGACACGGACGAAGCGGCCGACGCCGACGACCCGTCCGACAGCCCCGCCCGCGCCGCCGCGACCATCGCCGCCGCCCACGCGTGCCCCTGCTCCCCCGTGATCGTGTGCGGTGCGGGGTGCGGGGCGTGTGCGAACTGGTTGACCTCGTTGCCGATGGTGATGCCGAGCAGGTTGGGCTTGTCGGCGACGGCTCCGGCGAGCGCCCGGACGTACGCGGCGGTCGACGCGACCACGTCCGGGTCGGTGAACATGTTGCGGCGGTGCCAGCTGTCCAGCCAGGACGGCACGAAGTCGAAGCTCGACAGGTGCCCCTGCAGCGCGTCCACGTTGACGTCGAGTCCGAACGACCCGGCGAGGTCGACGACCGTCGCGACGTCGTCGAGGGCCTGCTGCCGGATGAGCGTCCGGTTCGGCTGGACGACCGGCCAGAGCGGGAAGATCCGCACGTGGTCGGCGCCGATCGACGCGATCGCCTCGAGGTCCCTCGCGGTGTCCGACCGCGAGAAGTCGAGCCACGAGTGGAACCACCCGACCGAGGGCGTGTAGTTGACCCCGAACCGCATCAGCCCTTCACACCGCCCTCTTCGACGCCCTTGAAGAAGAAGCGCTGCAGGACGGCGAAGATCACGGCGATCGGGATGAAGGCGATCATGGTGCCGGCCGCGATCATCCGCTGGTCGGTGGCGAACGTGCCCTGCAGGTACTGCAACCCGACGGTCAGGGTGAGGTTCTCGGGCGACTGCAGCACGATGAGCGGCCAGAGGAAGTCGTCCCACGCGCCGATGAACGAGAAGATCGCGATGACCGCGATGGTCCCCTGCACGGCGGGCAGCGAGATGTAGCGGAGGCGCTGCATCGCGTTCGCACCGTCCATCACCGCTGCCTGGTCGATCTCCTCGGGGATCTGCCGGAACGCGTTGAACATCAGCAGGACGTTGAGCGCCGCGATCATGCCGGGCAGGGCGACACCGACCAGGTTGTCGGCGAGGCCGAGGTCCTTCACGGTGACGAACTGCGAGATGATCGTCGCCTCGCCGGGCAGCACGAGGGTGCCAAGGAACAGGCCGAGCACGAGCTTCCGGTGCCGCCACTGCAGACGGGCGAGGGCGAAGCCGGCCAGGGTCGCGAACACGATGTTGCCGAGCACGTCGATCGCGGCGACGAGCAGGGAGTTGCCGATGTACCGCCACACCGGGATCGCGGCGGCGACCTTCAGGTAGTTCTCGATGGTCGGTTCGGACGGGATGAACGACGGGTTCGCCGTGTAGATGTCCTCACCGGCGCCCTTGAGCGACGTGGACAGCTGCCAGAGGAACGGGCCGATCGTGATGAAGAGCACCACGATGAGCAGGACGTAGCGGACGACCTTCTCGCGGGTGGACATGACGCCCCAAACCGCGCGGCGCCGCTTGCGTCCGTCACGTCCGTTCTGCCTGGAGGCCCGTCCAGCGCCCGTCGCGCCGGTCACGTCCGGCGTCGGGCTGGCTGCGCCCTGCGCGCCGCCGATGACGGGTTCGGTCGTGCTGGTCGTGTTCGTCACTTGTCCGCCTTGCTGTTCATCCGGGCGAGGGCGAGCATCGGCACGAGCGTCACGACGAAGAGCAGGAGGCTCAGGGCGGACGCGTAGCCGAGGTTGCCGGTGAAGCCGCGGGCGTACTGCTGGATGAGCATGACGAGCGAGTTGTCCTGCCCGCCGGGTCCGCCGGTGCCGTTGGTGAGGATGTAGAGCTCGCTGAACACCCGGAGCGCGGAGACGCACACCAGGATCCCGACGAGTGTCATGGTGCCGCGGACCCCGGGCATCGTGACCGACCAGAAGCGTCGGACGGCGCCGGCGCCGTCGAGCGCGGCGGCCTCGTGCAGGTCCTTGCCGACGTTCCCGAGGGCGGCCAGGAAGATGATCATGTAGTAGCCGAGCCCCTTCCACACCGTCAGGCTGATGGCGCTGAGGAGCAGCAGCCACCGGTCGGTCAGGAACGGGACGCTGCCCTGCACGACGCCGAGGGCCTGCGCCATCTCGTTGATGACGCCGCGGTCGTCGAGGATCCACGTCCAGATGAGCCCGACGACGACCGCGGACGCGATGACCGGCGTGTAGAACGCGGTGCGGAAGAACGCGATCCCGGGCAGCTTCTGCTGCACGAGCACCGCGATGAGGAGCGGGAGGACCGTCAGCAGCGGCAGGCACACCGCCATGTAGATGACGCTGTTGAGCAGCGCCTCCCACACCTGCGGGTCGGCGAGCAGGGTCTCGAAGTTCTGCACCCCGACCCACTGGCTGACGCCGCCGAGCGGGCTGGCGTTCGTGAACGACAACCGCACCGTGTTGATCGAGGGCCACAGGCTGAACGCGACGAGCCAGATCAGTGCCGGCAGGACGAGCAACCAGGGCGTGTACCAGCGGTTCGCACGCATGACGATCCTCCCTCTTCCTTCTCCGGGGCCGGATCAGCCGTTGGCCAGCAGGCTGTTCATCTTGGTCTGGGCGGTCTCGAGCGCCTGCTTCGGCGCCACCTGGCCCTTCATCGCGAGGGCGATCTGCTGGTCGAGGAAGTCCGTCATCGCGGAGTTCGCCTCGACCGGGTTGATGACCTTCGCCGTCTTCAGGGCCTCGTTCGCGAGGACCCGGGCCTCGCCGTTCACGGTGCCGTCGTCCTTCGAGAAGTACGGGTCGGACTGCGACGACGTGGTGGACGGGAAGATGTTGACCTTGTGCGCGAACGCCTCCTGGTTCTCCGCGTTGGTCATGAACTTCGCGAAGGCCTCGGCGGTGGCGAGGTGCTTCGACTTGCTCGAGACCGACAGGCCCTGCACGTAGAGCGGCGGGGTGTCGAGTGCGGGGCTGACGGTGACCTTGCCCTTGAGCGACGGGTTGTTCTTCTCGAAGTCGGCGAGCGAGGTGGCACCACCGGTGGTCCAGGCGACCTTGGCCTGCGTGAACAGGGTGGAGTTGCCGAGGTAGTCGCTGTTCAGCACGTTGGAGGGCATGTAGCCGTCCTGGTACGCGTCCTTGTAGCGGTCGATCAGGTCGGCGGCCTTGGACGAGTCGGCGAAGGTGAACTTCGTGCCGTCGGCGTTGAGCACCTTGACGCCGGCGAGCGTGAAGTCACCGAGGCCGGGCTTCCGGCTCATCAGGTAGTCGGTCGGGCAGTTGTCGTGCATGGTCTTCGCCTGCGTGAACAGCTCGTCGGTGGTCTTCGGCGGGTTCTTCGCGTCGAGGCCGCACTTGGCGAACATCGTCGAGTTCCAGTAGTTCACGTCGGTGTTGAGGTACCAGGGGTACCCGAACGTGCCGTCGACGCCCTTGTACTTGTAGGAGTCCAACGCGCCGGCGACGTACGTGCTGGCGAGCTTCGAGTCGTCCTTCGCGACGTCCTGCAGGAACCCGCGCTTCGCGAGGGGCAGGGCGATGTCCGGCGGCAGGTTGATCACGTCGGGCAGGCTGTTCGACGAGGCCTGGCTGAGCACCTTGTCGGCGTACCCGTCGCCGGGCTGGTCCTGCAGCTTCACCTTCGCGTCCGGGTGGGCCTGCTCGAAGTCCTTGATGACCCCGTTGAGGTACCCCGTGTAGGTCGGCGTGAGCGCCCAGGTCTGCAGGGTGATGGTGCCGCTGATCTCGCCGCCGCCGTTGTCGGCCGCGTTCCCGCCGCTCGAGCAGCCGGTCAGGACGAGCGCCGTGGCGGCGGCCGTCGCGAGCAGCGCGGTGGCGCGGCCCCTCGTCATGCGTGTGGTGGTCCTCATGGCGTCTGACTCCCTCGTCATAGCTGAACCGGTTCAGCAGCAGTCACCGAACCCGTGTGTGGCAGCCACTGTGAATGACTAAAGCGCTATAGTCAACCCCGTGGCCACCAAGCGTCGAACGACGATCGCCGACATCGCCGCGCGGGCCGGCGTGTCCATCAGTGCGGTGTCGTTCGCGTTGAACGACCGCCCCGGGGTCTCCGACGAGACCCGTCGCCGCGTGCGCGAGATCGCCCGCGAGCTCGACTGGCAGCCGCACACCGCGGCCCGGGCACTCGGCGGCGCGAAGGCCGGTTCCATCGGCTTCGTGCTGAACCGCCCGGCCCGGACCCTGGGCACGGAGTCGTTCTTCGGCGACCTGATCTCCGGCATCCAGCTCGGGCTCGCCGGCACCCACGTCGGCATGAACCTGCTCGTCGCGCGCGATGCCGAGGAAGAACTCGAGACCTACCGGGACTGGTGGCGCGGACACCGTGTCGACGGCGTGATCGTGATCGACCCTCGTCGCGACGACGCCCGGCTCGCCCTGCTCGCCGACCTCGGCCTGCCCACCGTCGTCGTCGGCTCGCACCCCTCCCCCGACGGCGCCGCCCCCACGGTCTGGATCGACGACTCGGACGCCACCGACACCGTTCTGCGGTACCTGCACGCCCTCGGGCACCGACGCATCGCGCACGTCGCCGGCCGGCCCGAGTTCGAGCACACCGCCATGCGCATGGACCGGCTCCGGGCGTTCGCTGCCGACGAGGGGCTCGACGACACGGTCTCGGTGCCGACGGACTACTCGGCCGAGGCCGGCGCGAGCGCCACCCGCACCCTGCTGTCCCGGAGCGTCCGACCGACCGCGATCGTCTACGACAACGACGTGCTCGCCGTCGCCGGGCTGGGCGTGGCGAGCGAGATGGGCGTCGCGGTGCCCGGCGACGTCTCGATCGTGTCCTTCGACGACTCGGCGATGATCCGGCTCGTCCGCCCGGCGATCACCTCGCTCACCCGCGACACCGTCGAGCTCGGACAGCGTGCGGCGACCCTGCTGCGCGCGCAGATCGACGCCAGCGCCCCGCTCCCCTCACGCCCGGGCCCCTCGCTCACCCTGAGCGTCCGCGAGTCCACCGGCCGCGCCCCCGCCTGACCCGCTCCGGACGTCGGCGCCGACGACCCGCTCCCGCTCCCGCCGTGCTCGCCAGTCCGGCTGCCGACGCGCCCGCTGCCGCCGCTCCCCCTCCCGCAGCGCGGCGCGGCTGCCTGCAACTGGCGCACGCACCGCACTGCACTGCACCGACGCGGGACGACGTGGTCTTCTCCGCGCCGTGACGGTTCTGGTTCACGAAACCCGAGGATCGTGAACCAGAACCGTCATCGATGCGGATCGGAACCTCCTTCCCCGCGGTCGACGGTCACCGGCGGGTCGTCGGGGGTCGGACCCGCTCGAGGGCTCGCCGCATGGACGACGTCGTGCTGAAGCCGAAGCGTGTCGCGACGTCGGACGGGCGGTCGCCACGGGTGAGTGCGCTGCGGACGGCGAGACTGCGGTACCAGCGGCCGAGCTGCGCGGGCGAGCATCCCGTTGCTGCGGCGCACCGGCGCTCGAGGGTGCGCTCCGACATCCGGACACCGACGAGGATGCCCTGCAGAGACGACGGACCAGCCGGATCGAACAGGCGGTCGAGGATCCGCGCGAGACCGTTGTCGCCGAGCATCGGGGGCGGGTTGTCGCGGAGCACCGTCGTGACGACGAGCCGGGCGAGGGCCTGCTGCTGCGCGCCGTGCCACCTCCCGCCGTCGAGGTGCCCGACGTGGCGCAGCGCGAGGCCGACGTCTGGCGAGGGCGCACCGGGTGGGCCGGTGCTCGCGATGGGCGGGAGTGCGAGGACCTCGTCGACGAGCGGGCCGAGCGTTGCGGCACCGACGAGGACACCGGTGAGGGCGAAGAGCGCCTCGTGCGGGAACGCGTACGTCTCCGCGACGCGGGGCGGGCCGGAGCGCTCGGGGCCCGTGCTGATCGTGATCGTCGCGTGCCCTTCGACGAGGGCGGCGGTGCCGGCGTCGACGATCGCGATGTCCTCTCCGTGCCGGACCCACACGGAGCGGGACCGCGTCGCCACCCAGACGTGGGTGCCCGTCGGTTCGACGTCGAGCGTCCACGCCTCGTCGTCGGACCGGACCTCGGTGCCCGGCCCGACCTGGAGCCCGACGGCGTCGATCAGTGCTCGGAGCGCGTCACCCATCCGACGAGCGTGATCCACGGGCAGGACGCGTGGGCGTGGATCGGGCGACCTGTGGAAGAGGGGGGATAACCCCACCCGGGGTGGGGAGAGGGCAGGATGGGGGAACGGCTCCGCGATCGCGAGGCTGGATGCATGACCGACACCGACCGCCTCGACCAGGCGCGAACCGTCCCGCTGGACGACGTCACGCCTTCGCCCGACCAGGCCCAGACCGTCCCGCTGGGCGACTTCGTGCCCCCTGGAGCCACCAAGCCGATGCCCCAGTACCCGCGCCAGCACCAGCAGGACCCCCAGGACGCCCCGCAGTCCCCGCCGGCGTCGTGGAGCGCCACCCCGCGGGTCGGGTCCGGTCCGGTCGGTGGTTCCGGTCGCGGGTCCGGCATGACCGCCGGGCAGTTCTACCGCGACGCGTGGAGGCGCCTGCCGCGGGACTTCGGCTACATGGCGCTCACCGCCGTGCTGCTCTGCACGCTGTACTTCGCGTTCCCGGCGGCGATCTTCGGTGGCGGGTTCCGCGACCTCTTCAACCCCTTCGTCCTGCTCATGTTCTTCATCGCGCTGTTCGTGGCGCGGTGGCTCGGACAGTTCGAGAAGCTCCGCATGAGCTGGGCCGACCGACGCCCGATCCGCCCGGTGGACTGGACGCCCCGGTGGCAGCAGAACTGGTGGACCCGTACCGGCTCGGCCGTCGCCAACCCGCACTACTGGCTTTACCTGCTGCACGCCGCGGTCGTCTACCCGCTCGTCGCGGTCGTGACCGTCGGGACCGGTGCACTGCTGCTCGTCGGCTTCGCCTGGCCGATCGTCGTGGGCGGACTGTACTTCGCGAACAACGTCCGGGTCGGCTACTTCACGGACAGCGTCGGGTTCGTGACCGGCGTCGGCGCCCTCGGCCTGCTGTCGATGGCCGCCTCGGTCGTGCTCTTCCCGCTCTGGGCCCGCGGATCCGTCCTGGCGCACTACTGGGTCGACTTCGGCCTGCTGGGCGGCTTCCGCGCCGAGCAGCTCGAGCAGCGCGTCGCCGGCCTGCAGGCCTCCCGCGCCGGTGCCGTCACCGCCGAGGGGCAGGCACTCCGCCAGATCGAGCGCGACCTGCACGACGGCCCGCAGCAGCGGCTGGTGCGACTCCGCATGGACCTGTCCGCCGCCGAGCGCGCCTTCGAGAAGGACCCCGAGAAGGCCAAGCAGCTCATCGGTGAGGCGTCCGAGCACGCCCAGGACGCCCTCGACGAACTGCGCGCCCTGTCACGCGGCTTCGCCCCGCCGATCCTGCTCGACCGCGGACTCGTCGCGGCGCTCGAAGCACTGGTCGCCCGCACCCCGATCCCGGTGGGCCTGGACGTCCGGCTGCCCGAGGGCCTGGAGCTCGCCACGGAGATCCAGCGCAACGTGTACTTCACGGTGAGCGAGCTGCTGACGAACACCATGAAGCACGCCGGCGCCACCACCGCCGGGGTGTACCTCGGCCTGGTCGTCGACGCCTCGGGCCTCTGGTACCTGACGGTCAGCGTCACCGACGACGGCCGGGGCGGTGCCCGACCGCAGCAGGGCCACGGGATCGAGGGCCTGATCGGCCGCATGCGGGCCCTCGACGGCGACCTGGTCGTCTCGAGCCCCGAGGGTGGCCCGACCGAGGCCACCGCCCGGATCCCCCTCGGTGCCCTGAACGGCGTCCCGACGGCGGCGAACCAGCGGTCGTGACCCCACGGGGGCGCCCGCGCTCCCACTAGGCTGGTCGGCATGACAGACGGCCCGCATGCAGCACGCATCCGGGCCGTCGTCGTCGACGACGCCGTCCTGCTGCGCGAGGGCCTGGCCCGCGTGCTCGACGAGGCCGGCATCGACGTCATCGGGCAGTACTCCGACGCCCGGGCCTTCCTGGCGACGCTGCCCGAGGGTGCACCCGACGTCGTGGTGATGGACGTGCGGATGCCGCCGACCTTCACCGACGAGGGTGTCCGCGCCGCCGTCGAGACCCGCCGGATCGCTCCACGGACGGGTGTGCTCCTGCTCTCCCAGTACGTCGAGGCCACCTACGCCGAGGACGTCCTCGCGGCCGGCGCGACCGGCATCGGCTACCTGCTCAAGGACCGCGTCACCCGGCTCGAGGAGATCGACGACGCCGTCCGCCGCATCGCCGCCGGGGGCACCGTGCTCGACCCCGAGGTCGTCACGCAGCTGATGAGCCGCCGCCGCGACCCGCTCGCAGCCCTGACCCCGCGCGAGCGTGACGTGCTCGGGCTGATGGCCGAGGGCCGCACGAACGCCGCGATCGCCCGCGCCCTGGTGATCGGCACCGGAGCCGTCGAGAAGCACGTGTCGAGCATCTTCGGCAAGCTCGCGCTCGAGGACACCGGAGAGGACCACCGCCGCGTCCTCGCCGTCCTCGCCTACCTCGGATGAGCCGAGCCCGAGGATGAACCGGGTCCCCGCACCCCTGCTGGCCCTCACCGCGATGGTGTCCGTCCAGCTCGGCGCCGCGATCGCGAAGACCCACTTCGACGACGTCGGCGCGGTCGGTGCCGCCACGCTGCGGCTCGTCATCGGCGCCGTCGTGCTCGCCCTGGTGGTCCGTCCCCGCGTCCGGCACTGGACGCGGGCGCAGTGGCTCGGTGCGGTCGGCCTCGGCCTGGCGCTCGGCGGCATGAACGTCTTCATCTACCTGTCGTTCGCGAGCATCCCGATCGGTGTCGCCGTGACGATCGAGTTCCTCGGGCCGCTCGCCCTGTCGCTCGTGCACACCCGGCGCTGGCGCGATGCCCTCTGGGCCGTGCTGGCGCTCGCGGGGGTCGTGCTGCTCGGCGTCGGGCCGACCGCGGTGACCGAGGTGGGCGGGGTCGTCTGGGCGGTCCTCGCCGCCGCGTGCTGGGCGGGCTACATCGTGATGAACCGGCACGTCGGCGCCGCGATCCCCGGCGTCGACGGGCTCGTCGTGTCGATGGTGGTCGCGATGCTCGTGTCGTTGCCGTTCGGGCTCCGGTCCGCGGTCGACGGCGTCCTGCGCGAACCGACGCTCCTGCTCGTCTTCGGCGCCGTCGCCGTGCTGTCCAGCGTGCTGCCGTACGCCCTCGAGATGCTCGCGCTCCGCCGGATGCCGACACGGGTGTTCGGGGTGCTGCAGAGCCTCGGCCCGGCGATCGCCGCCCTGGCCGGCCTCGTCGTGCTGGCCGAGGGGCTGTCGGTGCTCGAGACGGTCGCCCTGGCGTGCGTCACCGCCGCGAGCGTCGGCGTGACGCTGTCGGCCCGTCGCCGACGCGGCGGACCGGTGGGGTGAACGAAGAGGAGGGCCGGATCACGTCCGCCGACGGCGGTGCGTGATCCGGGCTTCCTGAGAAGACCGTCTACTCGTCGCGCAGGAAGTCTGCGTACGTGGGCTCCGACTGCTCACCCGACAGGAGGGACGGATCGTTGATCCGCCGCTCGACGTAGGCGCTGATGACCTCGGGAGGGGTGAGCACGTGGGCGACCCAGGACGGCACCGCTGCGTTCTTCATGGTGCCTCCTTCGTGGGCACGGGTCCGGATCGAATGCCTCGATCAGTGAGTTACTTGCTGAACCCGCGTTCGCTAAACCATCCTCGGGGTGCGGGTGGAAGTCAACGCAGTGCGTTCTGTGGACTCCGGTTCGCGCTGTCCCGGTCGGCACGGAGCGTGCGGTGCTTCACCGCGGAGCGCCACACCCACGCCTCGGCCTGCTGCCCGAACTGCGCCCACTCCACCAGCACGGCGTCGCGGGTCCAGCTCTTGGCGAAGGCCTTCACCCGGACGTGGAAGGTCGGGAACTGGATCCACGCCCAGACCGGCTTCGGGGTGACGGCGTGGCAGACGTCGCCGCCGCGGGCGTCCTCCGACAGGGAGTACGCGCGCGGACGCTCGACCTCCGGGTGTTCCGGGGGCTGCCACCGGTTCTCGCGACGCCGTCCCACGACGGTATTCGAACGTGTGTTCGAACGACAGTCAAGTCGACCGCGCCGTCTGGACGACGACCTGGCGTCGGACGGGCGTGTCGTCGGCGGGCGGCGAGCCGGGGCGGATGGGCACGCGTTCCCACCTCGTTGACGGTTCTGGTTCACGATCCCCGGGCGGCGCGAACCGGAACCGTCATCGCGCGGACACGAACGTCCGTCCCTCGCCGGGCAGAGCAGCGGGAGTCGACGCACACTCCGGCTCCGGCTCAGCCCGCGCGGGCCGCCAGACGCTCGGAGCGTCGGCGTGCCTGCTCCCCGGGGTCCGGCACCGGGGCGGCCTGGATGAGCCGTCGTGTGTACGGGTCCTGGGGCGAGCGCAGGATGGCGTCGCGCGTGCCGTGTTCGGCGACCCGGCCACCGTGCAGCACGACGACCCGGTCGCACAGGGTGTCGACCACGGCGAGGTCGTGCGTGACGAACAGGCACGCGAACCCGAGGCGCTCCTGCAGCTCGCGGAACACGTCGAGCACGCGGGCCTGCACCGACACGTCGAGTGCGCTCGTCGGCTCGTCGGCGATCAGGAGCGCGGGGTCGAGCGCCACCGCGCGGGCGATCGCGACGCGTTGCCGTTGGCCGCCGGAGAGTTCGTGCGGGTAGCGCTCGGCGTACCCGCCGTCGAGACCGACGTCGGCGAGGAGCCGTTCGACACGCTCCTCGACCTGCACCGCCGGCAGCCGGAGGATCTGGCGGAGCGGCTCGGCGACGGTCTGCCCGACGGTGTACCGGGGGTTGAGCGACCGGAGCGGGTTCTGGAACACCACGCCGACGTGCTGGCGCATCTGCCGGCGGGCGGCTCGTCGTGCGCCGGCGACGTCGGTGCCGTCGACGACCACCGAGCCCGAGGTGATCGGCGCGAGGCCCACCGCGGCCCGGCCGATGGTGGTCTTGCCACTGCCGGACTCCCCCACCAGGCCGACGATCTCGCCACGGCCGACGGTGAACGACACGTCGTCGACGGCACGGAAGCGCCCGCGCAGGGCGCCGCCGTACTCGACCACGAGGTGCCGGACGTCCAGGACGGCGGCCGGGGGCTCCGTGGCGGAGCCGAGCCGGGCCTCCAGACCGGACCCGGTGCCCATGCGCGGGACCGCAGTGAGGAGTTCGCGCGTGTAGTCGGCGGACGGTGCGGCGAAGACCGCCTCGGCGGTGCCGGTCTCGACGACGCGGCCTCGGCGCATCACGACCACGCGGTCGGCGAGGTCCGCGACGACGCCCATGTCGTGGGTGATGAGCAGGATCGCGGTGCCGGTGCGCTCGCGCAGCGCGCGGAGGACGTCGAGCACCTCGGCCTGCACGGTGACGTCGAGGGCGGTCGTCGGCTCGTCCGCGATGAGTAGGTCCGGGTCGGCGGCGAGCGCCATCGCGATCATCACGCGCTGGGCCTGCCCGCCGGAGAGTTCGTGCGGGTACTGGCCCAGGCGGCGTTCGGGTTCGGGGACCTCCACGGCGCGGAGCAGCTCGAGCGAGCGCTCCCGGACGGCGGCGCGGTCGTGCTGGCCGTCGGTGCGTCGGACGGCCTCGGCGAGCTGGAACCCGATGGTGAACACCGGGTTCAGCGCCGCGGACGGGTCCTGGAAGATCATCGACACGCTGCGGCCCCGGACCGACCGGAGGGTGCGCTCGTCGGTGCCGATGACCTCGAGGTCGCCGAGCCGGATGCTCCCCGAGGCGCGCGCACCGTCGGGGGCGATGCCCATCGCGGTCATCGCGGTCATGCTCTTGCCGGAGCCGGACTCCCCCACGACCGCGACGACCTCGCCCCGGGCCACGGTGAACGAGGCGTCGTCGACGGCGCGGACCACCTCGCCGTCCACGTCGAAGGTGACGGTGAGGTGCTCGACGGTCAGGACGTCGGTGGTGCCGCTCATGGGGTCTCCGGGGGGTCGGTGTCGTCGCGGGCGGCCTTGAAGGCCTCCCACTCCTCGAGCATCTTGCGGTGGTAGCCCTGCAGCCACTGCATGTAGTCGCGGCCGTTGAGCAGACGCTCGCGGACCTCGGCGTCCACGTCGCCCGTGCCGGTACGGCCGGCGCCCTCGACGACGGCGAGCCCGCGGCCGATGATGTCGCGCTGCCGGTCGAGGTACTTCCGTTCGCTGGCGAGCCAGGAGCCCCAGACGTCGGCCTCGGCGCGGAAGTAGTGACTGCGCTCGCCGGGGACGATGTGGCGCTTCACGAACCCGGAGTCGACGAGCCGTCGGGTGGCCATCGACACCGACCCCGAGCTGGCACCGAGCGCTGCCTGCAGGTCCGACGACGACGAGTGCGGTGCGCGGGTCATCATCAGGTAGCCGAGCACCCGGGCGTCGGTGAGGGGCATGCCCGCGCCGTCGTTGAGCATCAGGGCGAACTCCTCGACGAACGCCTGGCGCTCCGGTCCGAGCAGCCGGTCGTCGTCGGCGTCGGTGCCGGCGCCGTCGGTGCCGTCGGCGCCCCTGTCGTCCGTCACGAGGCCAGCCCGGCGGCCACCTCGGGTCGCTCGTCCGGGATCGACCACGGCTCCTGCGACATGCCGCCACCGCCACGGATCGCCCGCACGGTGCCGTCCTCGTCGCGGGTGTAGGTGATGTCCTCGTCGACCGAGCCGAAGCGGTTGCCGTGGGTCATCCGCAGGGTGTCGGCGTCGACGACCTCGAGTCGGGTGGGGGTGTCCATCGGCTCGGCGCCGGACGGGTCGACCTCGACGAGCCGGTCACCGATCCGGGCGACGTCGGTGACGCCCCACGGGTTGGCGAAGCGTCCGGTGAACGTGGCGGTGTCGACGTCGTCGGGTACCGGGGTCCCCGGGGCGTCGGCGTCGGCCGCGGCGTCGAGCATGGCGATGACCGCGGTGGCGATGAGCGTGGCGGGTCCGGCGGCGGCACTCGTGAGCACGGACACGACGAGCCCGGACGCCGGGTCGAACATCGACTGGGTGATGTGGCCGGGGAACCCACCCGAGTGGCCGCGGATCTCGCGCCCGCCGATCCGGTCGACGATGAACCCGGCACCGTAGCCGCGGGCCGCGGGGTCGTCGGTGGCGCTCCAGGCCTTCCGCTGCGCGAGGCGCTTGGAGTGGTCGTCGAGCAGGGTGCCCTGCCCGATCACGTGCTGCGAGAAGTAGCGGACCAGGTCGGACGCGGTGCCGTGGAACCCGGTGGCGGCGGCCATCGCGCGGGTGTCGACGTGGTCGATGCGCTGCCGGTGCCGCGCGGTGTGGAAGCCGGTGTACCCGACCACGAAGTCGTCGGCGCGTGCGGGGTCCCAGTCGGGGCCGGTGTTCCGCAAGCCCAGGGGTTCGGTGATCGACTCCCGCACGAAGTCGTTGTACGACTGGCCGGACACCGCGGCGATGACCAGGCCGAGCAGGGAGTAGCCGAGGTTCGAGTAGTTGAACGACGAGCCGGTCGGCACCTTCTGGCCCCGGTCGAGCACGAGCGCCAGGAGTTCCTGCTCGTCGGGGAACGGGCGGAGCAGGGACCAGTAGTCGCCGTCGTGTCCGTCGCGGATGACGCCGGCGCCCATCTCCATGAGCTCGCGCAGGGTGGCGTCGGCGAGCGGCGAGCCGCCGTCGACCAGGGCCGGGACGTACGTGCCGACGGTGTCGTCGAGCCGGAGCGACCCGCGCTCGGCGAGCTGCAGCAGGGCCGTCGCGGTGAAGGTCTTGGAGTGCGAGGCGATGCGGAACAGGTCGGAGGTGGTCAGGCGGCGCCCGGCCTCGACGTCGGCGTAGCCCCAGGCCTCGTCGAACAGGACCTCGCCGCCGAAGCCGACGGCGACCTGCACGCCGGGCACCTGCAACTGCCACACCTTGTACGACACCCACTCGCGGATGTAGGGCAGGGTCTTCCGGTACGCGGAGAGGGTGTCGGTCACGGTGGTCCTTTCGAAGGGCGGTGGTTCGAGTCTGGCGCGTCGGTCGCGACGGTGCCCGCCGCGACGCACGTCAGCGCCGACGCGGGTCGAGTGCGGCGCGCAGCGTGTCGCCGAGCGCGATGACGGCGAGCACGGTCACGGCGAGGAACGCCGCCGGCGCGATGAGCATGTGCGGGGCCCGGAGGAACTGCGACGTCGCCGCGGACAGCTGCAGCCCCCACGAGATCGCCGGACGCTCCAGCCCGATGCCGAGGTAGGTCAGCGACGACTCGGACACGATGACCCCACCGACGGTGATGGTGGCGAGCACGAGCAGCGGCGAGATCGACGACGGCAGCACGTACCGGGTGGTGATCCGCCACGTCGACAACCCCATCGTCCGGGCGGCGAGCACGAACTCGGCGCCCCGGACGCTGCGGACGCTCGACCGCACGAGCCGGGCCATCGTCGGCCACCCGAACAGGGCGAGCACGAGCGACACGGTGAGCACCGACCGCTCCCCCACGCTGTTCAGCACGACGACGGCGCCGAGCAGGAACGGGAACCCGAGGAACACGTCGGTGAGCCGGGCGAGGACGGCGTCCACCCATCCGCCGACCATGCCCGCGACGGTCCCGACGACGACCGCGACCATGCCGGCGAGCAGGGTCGTGAGCACCGCGACGGCGATCGACGACCGGGTGCCCCAGATGACGTTCGCGTACACGTCGCAGCCCTGCAGGTCGAAGCCGAACGGGTGCCCGGCGGTCGCTGACGCCCCGCTCCGGCCGAGGTCGCACACCCGGGGGTCGCCGTGGCCGAACAGCCCGGCGAACAGCTGCGGGAACGCCGCGATGAGCAGGACCACCACGAGCACCGACGCGGGCACCCAGAACCCCGGCGTCCGTGCGGCGGCGAGCAGTGGCCGACGCCGGACCCCGACGACGGGGTCGACGGTGGCGCCGAGGGCTTCGGTGGTCATCGGGAGGCTCCTGTCCGGACGCGCGGGTCGAGGGCGGCGTGCAGCAGGTCGACGAGCACGCTCGTGACGAGGAACACCAGGATGAGGGCGGTCGAGATGCCGACGACGACGGCACCCTCGTGCGAGCGGATGCCCTGGAACAGCAGGTTCCCGACGCCCGGCAGGTTGAAGATGCCCTCGATGATGACGGTGCCGCCCATCAGGTACCCGAGGTCGGTCGCCAGGTAGGTGGCGGTCGGGATGAGCGAGTTCCGCAGGACGTGCACGCCGACGATCCGGCCCGGCGCGAGCCCCTTGGCGCGGGCCGTCCGCACGTAGTCGGCGTCGAGTGTCTCGATCATCGACGTCCGGGTGAGCCGGGACACCGCGGCCAGGCCGAACAGGGCGATCACGAACGCCGGCAGGACGTACGCGGTCGGCCACCCGGCGCTGACGCCCGCGACCGGGAACCAGTGGAGCCGCACCGAGAACACCAGCTGCAGGGCCACGCCGAGCACGAACACGGGGACGGCTCCGACGACGATGGTGCCGACGAGCACCGTCTTGTCGAGCACGGTGCCGCGCCTGAGCGCCGAGACCACGCCGAGCCCGATGCCGAGGACGATCTCGAGCGCCCAGGCGCTGAGCGCCAGCGTGATCGTCACGGGCCATCGCGAGGCCATCTGCTCGCCGACGGACTGCCCGTTGAAGTCGGTGCCGAAGTCACCCCGGAACAGGCCGCCCAGGTACTGCACGTACTGCAGCCACAGCGGCTGGTCCAGGTGGTACTCCGCCCGCAGCGCCCGCACGACCGAGTCGGTGAGGGGGCGCTCGCCGCCGAGCGCCTTGATCGGGTCACCGGGCAGCGCGAACGTCATCGCGTAGATGAGGAAGGTCACCCCGAGGAACACGATGACCAGGCCGCCGAGTCGGCGACCGACGGCGAGCGTCGGACGCATCACGCGCCTCCCGTCTGTCCCGTGGTGATCAGGGGCGGACGGGAGGCGTGGGTCGGGTCCGCCACGTGCGCCGCGCAGGCGAGGATCGCCCCGTACTGCACGCCCACGAGCTTCCCCACCGGGATCGGCTGCGCACCCGTCGACGCGTCCGCCTGCCAGCGCGCGTAGCGCTCGGCCAGGCGGTCGCGGAGCCGCCGGAGCGGCGCGGACGCCGTGCCGGCGGTCGTCTCCGCCTCGACGGCGCGCAGGAGCATGCCGCCGTAGCGCAGGCGGAAGCAGCGGACGAGGTCCTCGCATCCGAAGCGCTCCGCGACGGTGGCCGTCCGGTCGGCCGGTTCCCGTTCGGCACGGCGGCGGTCGGTGTCCGCGATCCCGGCGAGCATCGGGACGAACGCACGGGAGGCCTCGACGAACGGGGACGGGATCGTGAGCATCGGCGATGCCTCGTCGAGGAACGCCTGCAGCTCCGCACCCGAGGCGCCGAGCTCGTCCGCGCACCGGCGCAGCAGGTCGGCGT
Source organism: Curtobacterium sp. MCLR17_043 (assembly GCF_003224215.1). Taxonomy (NCBI): domain Bacteria; kingdom Bacillati; phylum Actinomycetota; class Actinomycetes; order Micrococcales; family Microbacteriaceae; genus Curtobacterium; species Curtobacterium sp. MCLR17_043. The sequence goes on from NZ_QKLH01000012.1 coordinate 98,403, forward strand.
ACGGCTCGCCGGTCGGGGTCTGGTCGTCGGCGTCGGGGTGGCTCCAGTACGGCAGCTCGGCCACCATGCAGAGGGCGCCGTGCCGCATCGCCCACGCCGCGCTCGATCCGCCGTGGATGTGCTCGCCGGGGTCGACGCCGAGTTCCTCGAGGTAGGCGTACGCCGTCTCGATGCCGTCCATCGCGAACACGGCCGGGGCGAGCTCCCGCAGGTACGGGGACTCCGGCTCCCCGGTGTCGAGCGGCAGCCCGAGTGCGGCCGGCACCGCGTGCAGGGTCTCGACGACGTCGGGCAGGTCCTCGGACAGGTAGTAGTAGACCCCGCCCATCTCACCGTTGTGCAGGCTCACGAGCAGGTCCGGCTCGGTGTCGTCGATGAGCCGCATGAACGCGAGCGTCTCGGGCAGCACCTGGTCGAAGTACACCGACTTGTAGCTGTTCGGGAACGTCCACTCGACCTGGCTGTCCGGAGCGGGCCGGTAGAAGTGCCGCGAGCAGAACACGCGGTCGTGCGGGTCGTGGAACCACGCCTCGTTGAGCCGCATGCCGTCCGGGTCGATCGTCGGGACGATGTGCCAGGTGACGTCGAGCGCCTGCACCCGCTCGTCACCGAGGGCCGTCTCGGCGAGGTGCAGTGCCGTCCACGAACCGATCGGCTCGTTCGGGTGCACCCCGCCGACCACGACGGCCGCGTGCGACCCGGTGCCGATGCGGTAACTGTGCAGGGGTTCGCCGAGGCGGCTCGTGCCGATCCGGGTGACCGTGACCCGGTCGGGGTGCGCCGCGGCGAGCGCGGCGAACCGGGCGTGCAGGTCGTCGACGAGCGGGAAGCCGTCGCGGTCGGGGACGTCGCGGACCAGGTCGAGGACGGTGTGCTGCTCCATGCCCCGCCCTACTTCACGGCGATCTGCGCGATCACGGGGCTGCCCGCCACCGCCGGCAGCTTCGCGATCTTGTCGCTCGTGACGTACGAGTACTTGTCGAAGAAGGTCGGGACGATCGGGAAGTCCTTCAGGACGGCCTGCTGCGTCTTCGTGTAGTACCCGTTCGCCTCGTCCTGCGAGCCGGCGGAGTCGGCCTTCTCGAGCAGCGAGTCGACGTCGTCGGACTGGTAGTAGCCGGTGCACGGGGAGCAGCCGCCGGCCGTGGTGAACAGCGCACGGAGCGTGTTCTGCTGGCTGATGTACAGCGCGCCCCAGTGGCCGAAGTGCGGGCCGGCGACGGTCTTGTCGGTGAGCTCCGAGTAGTAGGACGCCCAGTCGGTGGTGGCCTTCGCCTCGGCGTCGACGCCCAGGTTCTGCCGGATCTGGTTGGCGTACGCCTCGTACAGGGAGTCGAGGCCGGTGCCGCCCGGGTAGACGAGCGTCATGGTGCCGTCGAAGCCGCCGGCACTGGCGAGGAGCTTCTTCGCCGCTGCCGGGTCGAACTCGCAGGCGTCGCCGCAGATGCCCTCTTCGGTGCCGGACATCGACGGTGGGGTCAGCGCGGTGGCCGGGTCGTACAGGCCGCCGTAGATCGCGTCGTTGACCTCGTCACGGTCGATCGACATCGAGATCGCGCGGCGCACGTCGGGGTCGGAGTACCGGTCGTCCCACAGCGGGAATCCGAGGTAGTCGATGCCGGGGGCGTCGAAGGAGTGCAGGCGGTCGCCGAAGTCGGCCTTCGCGCTCGTCATCTTGTCGGTCGGCAGGAACAGCACGTCGGCGTTGCCGGCCAGGACGTCGGTGTACGCGGTGTTCATGTCGGAGTAGCTGCGGAAGGTCACCTCGTCGGTGGCGGGCTTCGTGCCCTCGTAGTCCTTCCAGGCCGTGACGGTGAACTCCTGGTCCGCCTTCCACGCCTTCGTCATCTCGTACGGGCCGTTGCCGATCGGCTTCTTGTCGTACGCCTTCAGGTCGTCGTACGCGGCCTCGGGCATCGGGTAGAACGCCGTCTGGGCCTGGCTGAGCTGCAGGGGGAACTGGCTGTCCGCGTGGGTGAGCGTGACCGTGAAGGTGTCCTTGCCGGTGACCTTCAGCCCCGACATCTCCTTGGTCTTCGGGGTGCCCTTCGCCGGGTTGAGGTCGGTGTACCCGACGATCCCGGCGAGCTGACCGCTGTTCTCCCACGCGTTCGGGCCGTAGGCGACGTGGTTCCAGGCCTTCACGTAGCTCTCCGGCGTGACGGCCTCGCCGTTCTGGAACGTCCAGCCGTCCCGCAGCGTGATCGTCCACGTGGTGGCGTCGTCGCTCTCGACGCTCTTCGCCGCGACGTATTGCAGATCACCGTCGGCGTCGGTCTGGGTGAGCGGCGCGAACACGCTCATCACCTGGTCGAAGGCTACGGTCTGCCGGCCCGGGGTCAGGTGATCGGGCTCGCCGGTCGCGTAGACCAGGCTCGAGGGAGCGTCGTCGTCAGCCGCGCCGCCCGCCGAACAGCCGGTCGCCACCAGTGCCAAGGTTGCCGCCGCGGCCAGCGCGGCGATCGTCCTGCGTCGCATGATCTCTCCTCGATCGGGTGCGGCCGGATCCCTGCCCGGTCGTCGTGGTGGGAAAGCTAGGACGGTTCGAATCCCGACCACAAGACTTCTTTCAATGCGCTCTGAGAGTTTTACCGCGCAGAAACACTGACGAAACGACACCCGTCGCGCGACCGGGCCCGTTGTGCCACGCTCGGAACATGCGCCACACACCGCACTTCCTGATGACCGACGTCGACGAGGTCCGACGCCTCATCACCGGGAACCCGTGGGCGACGATCGTGTCGCACACCGCGGCCGGGCTGGTGGCGTCGCACTACCCGGTGCTGCTCGAGACCCCCGGCCCCGACGACGACCCGGACGCCCTCGTGCTGGTGTCCCACGTCGGCCGCCCCGACGAGGTCGCGCACGAACTCGGACGGCACGAGGTCCTCGTCGTGTTCCAGGGCCCGCACGGCTACGTCTCCCCCGCCTGGTACCCGCCGGAGCAGTTCGTGCCCACCTGGAACCACGTCACCGCCCACGTCTGGGGCACCCCCGAGATCCTGTCCGACGACGAGAACTTCCGGGTGCTCGGCGAACTCGTCGACCACTTCGAGCGGGTCATGCCCTCGCCCGTGTCGTTGCAGATCGACGAGGAGACCGCTCGCCGGATGGCCAAGGGCACCGTCGGCATCCGGATCCGCGTCACCCGGTTCGACGCCCGCGCCAAGCTGTCGCAGAACAAGGCTCCCGAGGTGATCGACCGCATCGTCGCCGGGCTGCGGGGCGACGGCCCCTACGCGTCGCCGGCGCTCGCCGACGAGGTCGAGCGGGTCCGGCCCGTCCCGTCCCCGGCGAACGGCCTGGAGGCGTCGTGACGGACGTCCTGCTCCGCACCGTCCGGCGGGTGGGCACCTCCGGGGCCCCTGCCGACGTCCGCGTCGTCGACGGTCGCGTCACCGAGATCGCACCGACCGGCACCCTCGACCCCAGGAGCGTCGACACCGACGTCGTCGAGGCCGCCGGCGCCTGGCTCGGCCCGGGGCTCCGCGACCACCACACGCACTTCGACCAGTGGGCACTCGTCCGCCGCCGTGTCGACGTCACCGGCTGCGACTCCGCCGAGACGACCGCCGACCTGCTCGCCGCCGTCGCGCGGGCGGGCGTGGCGGACCGCGTCCTGGTCGGACACGGCTACCGCGACGGGATGTGGCCGCGCCCTGCGCGACGCGAGCTGCTCGACCAGGCTGCCCCGGGCCTCCCGGTCGTCGTGATCAGCGCGGACCTGCACGCGGTGTGGTGCAACGCGCTCGCGCTCGCGCACTTCTCGGCTGCTGTCGGCCGCCCGCTCGAGGCGGGTGAGGACGGGGTCCTGCGCGAGCAGGACGCGTTCGACGTGACCGGAGCGCTGTCGCAGGTGCCGGACGACCTGCTCGACGCCTACGTGGCGGACGCTGCCGAGGCTGCGGCAGCCCGCGGGGTGACGGGCGTGGTCGACCTCGAGATGCGCTTCGGGCTCGACCGCTGGCGCCGCCGGATCCACGCAGGCACCGACGCGATCCGGGTCGCGTCCGGGGTGTACCCGGCCGAGCTCGACGAGGCCATCGCCCGGGGACTGCGCACCGGCGACGTGGTCGACGGCACGCGGGGCCTGCTCACGATGGGGCCGTTCAAGGTGGTCACGGACGGGTCGCTCGGCACCCGGACCGCCGCCATGACCGACGGCTCCGGTGTGCTCGCCTGGCCGTTCGAGGAGCTCGTCGCGATCACCCGCCGTGCCGTCGACGCCGGACTCGTCCCCGCGATCCACGCGATCGGCGACCGTGCGAACACCCTGGCGCTCGACGTCTTCGAGTCCGTCGGGGCCCGCGGCACGATCGAGCACGCGCAGTTGCTCGTCGACACCGACGTCGACCGGTTCGCCCGGCTCGGGGTCGCCGCGTCCGTGCAGCCCGAACACGCCATGGACGACCGGGACATCGCCGACCGGCACTGGGCCGGGCACACCGACCGGGCGTTCGCCTTCGCCTCGCTCGCCCGGGCCGGCGCGCACCTGCTGCTCGGCTCGGACGCCCCGGTGGCGCCGCTCGACCCGTGGGTGTCGATGGCGGCGGCCGTCGGGCGGGACCGCGACGGGCGGGACCCGTGGCACCCCGCCGAACGGCTCTCGGCACTCGTCGCGTGGCAGGGGTCGACCGACGGGCGCGTCGGGGTGTCCGTCGGCGACGTGGCGGACCTGGTGCTCGTCGAGACCGACCCGCTGGCCGCGTCCTCGTCCGCCGCACTGCGCGGCATGCGGGTGCTCGGGACGGCCGTCGCCGGGCGGTTCACGTACCGGGAGGTGTGAGCGGGCGGGTGCGCCTGTGCCCCGTGAGCTACTTCTGGTCCTTCGGGCACCAGTAGAGCTTCCGACCGGCCATGTCGGCCATCCGGATCTCGGTGCCGCACACCCGGCACGGCTCGCCCTGGCGGTGGTACACCCAGTGGCGGTCCTTACGGGAGCGCAGGGCCTTCTTGTGGTCGGCCTCGGACAGGTCGTCCATCGTCATCATCAGGCCGTCGCGGACGCCGTCGTGCAACAGCTTCGACCAGTCGGCCCAGAGCGCCTTGGCCTGCTTGACGGTGATCTTCTTGCCGGGCTTGTACGGGTCGATGCGCTGCCGGAACAGCAGCTCGGCGCGGTAGATGTTGCCGATGCCGGCCACGACGGACTGGTCCATGAGCAGCTGCCCGATCGCGACGTTCCGACGGCGGACGTTGTCGACGAAGGTCTTCTCCGCCTCGGGCCCGTCGTCGTTCATCGGGTCGGGGCCGAGCTTGTCGAGCGCGCGCTGCACCTCGGCCGGGGTCTCCACGACGCACGCGGTCGGGCCACGCAGGTCGGCGACGGTGTCCTCGGTGAGGATCCGCACCCGGACCTGGCCCACCGGGTCCGGCGGGAAGGACTCGATCGGGTCCTCCGCCTTCTCCTGCTCGGCCATCCGGTAGCGGGCGAGCCGCGGGGCGCCGATCGAGCTGAGCGACTCTTCGCGGTCGTCGTCGTCGGACAGCGCCTCGGCGGTGGAGATCACGCCCGCGAAGTCCCACGCCCCGTACAGCCCGAGGTGGACGCGGAGGAACAGGTCGTCCTCGAACTCCAGGAACATCTGCTTCGCCACCGCACGCGCGGCGATCATGCGCTTGCCGTCGAGCTGCGCGGCCCCGGCGGCGAAGCGACCCTGGGGGCTCGACACCTCGCAGCGCTTGCCGACGAAGTGCCGGGTGAACTGGTTGGCGATGCGGTGGACGGAGTGACCCTCGGGCATGACTACCGTTCTACCCGGTACCCCTGACGGGTCGGACTACGCGTCGATCTGGCGGCCGGCGATCAGCCCGGTGGTCTCGTACTCGGCCAGCTGGGCGATGCGGCGGGCGTGGCGCTCTTCGCCCGAGAACGGCTCGGCGATGAACAGGTCGACGAACCGGATCGCTTCGTCCTCGGTGTGCTGGCGGGCACCGATGGAGATGACGTTGGCGTCGTTGTGCTGCCGGGCGAGCAGGGCGGTCGACTCGTTCCAGACGAGCGCGGCGCGGATGCCCTCGACCTTGTTGGCGGCGATCTGCTCACCGTTGCCGGAACCGCCGAAGACGACGCCGAGGGCCTGGACTCCGGCGCGCTGGTCCTGCACCACGGCGTGCGCGGCGTTGATGCAGAACGAGGGGTAGTCGTCGAGCGCGTCGTACTCGGTCGGACCGTGGTCCACCACCTCGTGCCCGGCTTCGGTCAGGTGGGTTGCGAGGGTCTTGTTGAACTCGAGGCCGGCGTGGTCCGTTCCGAGGTGGATGCGCATGGAACCGATCATATTCCTGCGGCTCCGGGGCCCGGACCACCACGGACTACGGTGCGCGGACCACCACGACGAGGTACCGGGTGGGGTCCTCGCCCGGGTTGCGGTAGACGACGTCGGCGGGGTCGCCGAGCTCGATCCGGTCCCCCGCCGCCAGGCGCGTCGGCTCGCCGCCGACGACGACCTCGAGCACGCCGTCGACGACCCAGATGCAGTGCCGCAGGAACGCGTAGGCGGACGCCGGGTAGGCCACCTCGCGGCCGGCCGGGAGGCGCACCTCGGTGACGTCAGCGGGGAACGCCGCGCTCGAGACCGGACGGCGGCGGTACCCGGTGTCGGGATCGGTCCAGGAATCGGCGGTCGCGCCGCGCTGGACCCCGCGCGCCTCGTCGGGGTCCGTCACCCTGGGCACCTCGTGCTCCAGGGCATCGTCGAGGAGCTGCGAGATCGTCAGACCGAAGGCACCCGACAAGCGACCGAGGATCGTCGCGGTGGGGCTGGAGACCCCGCGTTCGACCCGGTTGATCATCGCGCGGGAGACGCCGGACTCCTCGGCGAGCTCGGTGAGGCTCCACTTCCGCTCGGTGCGGAGTCGCTGGAGGCGTTCACCGAGCGCCCGCTGCTCGGCGACCGAGGTGTCGTCGGCGCCGGTTGCGGGATCGGCGTATGCGTCGTCTACGATGTGAGACATGACGACAGCATATGCGACGAACGGGGTCGTGATCCGCGACTGCTCCCCGACCGACCTCGACGTCGTGCACGCCCTGCACGTCGATGCGGTGCTGCACTCCACCGCCATCTGGCAGGACACCCCGCACCCGCGTGCGTACTTCGACGGGTGGCTCGCCGAGCGGCAGGGCGGCGGGTACCCGGTGGTCGTGGCCGAGGTCGACGGCGCCGTGGCCGGGTACGCCACGTACTCCCAGTGGCGGCAACCGGACGGGTACCGGCTGACCGTCGAGCACAGCGTCTACGTGGTCGAGGCGTTCCGCGGCCGGGGCATCGCGACGACCCTGATGGCCGAGTTGGTCGCGCGGGCCACCGCCGACGGCCGGCACGTCATGATGGCCGGGATCTGCAGCACCAACACGGGGTCGATCGCCCTGCACGAACGCCTGGGGTTCACCACGGTCGCGGTCGTGCCCGAGGTCGGACGCAAGTTCGACCGCTGGCTCGACCTGACGCTCATGCGCCTGCCGCTCGTCTGACGCGACGGGCGGGGCGGGCGCACCACGGGCCTCCCGGCCGCCCGTCGACGAACCGAACCTGGTTCCGGACACGGAACCACGCGATCCCGCGGTGCTGTGTCCGGAACCTGGTTCCGGAGCGTCAGTCGGTGGTGTCGAAGATCGGGCCGACCGTGCGCGAGCGCTTGAGTTCGAAGAACCCGGGGTACTTCGCGACGGCGACGACGCCGTCCCACAGGTCGAGCGCCTCCTGGCCCTTGGGCGCCGGGGAGATGACCGGTCCGAAGAACGCGGCGCCCTCGACGGCGATGACCGGCGTGCCGACGTCCTGTCCGACGCGGTCGATGCCGTCCTGGTGGCTGGCGCGCACGGCGGCGTCGACCTCGTCCGTCCAGGCGTACTCGAGCAGGTCGGCGTCGAGGCCGAGCTCCGCGAGCACGGCGGGGACGACCTGGTCCGGGTCGGACTCCTGGCGGTGGTGGATGTGCTCGCCGAGGGCGTCGTAGAGCGGCTTCACGATGTCCTGCCCGAGCCGGAGCCGCGCCGCCGTGACGATGCGCGGGTAGACCTGACCGGCGTGCAGGCGCTCCTTGTAGCTCTCCGGCACGTCCTGGTCCTCGTTGAGGACGAACAGGCTCATCACGTTCCAGGTCACGTCGAGGTCGCGGTGCTCGGCGACCTCACCCACCCAGCGGCTCGTCATCCAGGCCCAGGGGCAGTTCGGGTCAAACCAGAACTCCACGGCGGTGCGCGCGGTGGTGGGGTCGGTCGGGTTGTCCACAGTCGTCTCGGTCACGATCCGAGCGTACGCGGCGTCGCTAGGCTGGAACCCATCGTCCCGCCGGCGCACGACGCCGTCCGGGGCCCCGTACGCGGACACCGATCGTCCGCGTCCCCAGCGAAGATGGAGCGTTGCGTGCCCGGAGAGAACCTCACCCGAATCGAAGCCCAGGAGCGCGCGGCCGTCGTCGCCGTGCAGACGTACGACGTCGAGCTCGACCTGACCCGCGGCGCCGACAGCTTCGGCAGCACCACGCGGGTGCGCTTCACCGCCACCGCCGGCGCATCGACCTTCATCGACGCCATCACGAAGACCGTGCACGCGATCACGCTGAACGGCACCGCGCTCGACGTCGCCGCGGTGAACGACGGCGTGCGCATCCAGCTCGACGACCTGCAGGAGCAGAACGAGCTCGTGGTCGTCAGCGACGCGCTGTACACGAACACCGGTGAAGGCCTGCACCGCTTCGTCGACCCGGTGGACGACGAGGTGTACCTGTACTCCCAGTTCGAGGTCCCGGACTCCCGCCGCATGTTCGCGGTGTTCGAGCAGCCCGACCTGAAGGCCGAGTTCTCCTTCACCGTGACGGCGCCGTCGCGGTGGCAGGTCGTCTCGAACTCCCCCACGCCGGAGCCGCACGTCGACGGCGACGTCGCGACCTGGGCCTTCCCGCCCACCGCGCGCATCTCGAGCTACATCACCGCGCTCGTCGCCGGCCCGTACGAGGTCGTGCGCGACGAGCTGACCAGCCGCGACGGCCGGACGATCCCGCTCGGCGTCTTCGCGCGCAAGTCGCTCGCCTCGTACCTCGACCCCGAGTACGTGTTCGACATCACGAAGAAGGGCTTCGCGTACTTCGAGGAGAAGTTCGACGTCGCCTACCCCTTCGACAAGTACGACCAGCTGTTCGTACCGGAGTTCAACGCTGGTGCGATGGAGAACGCCGGCGCGGTCACCTTCACCGAGACCTACGTGTTCCGGTCGAAGGTCACCGACGCCATCAAGGAGCGCCGGGTCGTCACGATCCTGCACGAGCTCGCCCACATGTGGTTCGGCGACCTGGTCACCATGAAGTGGTGGAACGACCTGTGGCTCAACGAGTCCTTCGCCGAGTGGGCCTCCACGATCGCCACGGCCGAGGCCACCGAGTGGACCGAGGCCTGGACCACGTTCCAGGCCATGGAGAAGTCCTGGGCCTACCGCCAGGACCAGCTCCCCTCGACGCACCCGATCGTCGCGACGATCAACGACCTCGAGGACGTCCAGGTCAACTTCGACGGCATCACCTACGCGAAGGGCGGCTCGGTCCTCAAGCAGCTCGTCGCCTGGGTCGGCATCGACGCGTTCTTCGCCGGTGTCTCCGCGTACTTCAAGAAGCACCACCACTCGAACACCGAGCTCCGCGACCTGCTCGTCGAGCTCGAGGCGACGAGCGGCCGTGAGCTGACCGAGTGGTCGAAGCTCTGGCTCGAGACCGCGGGCGTGAACACCCTGCGTCCCGAGATCGAGACCGACGAGTCCGGCGTCATCACGTCGTTCACCGTCCTGCAGGAAGCCCCCGCCGACTACCCGACGCTGCGCCCGCACCGTCTGGCGATCGGCGTGTACGCCTTCCGGAACGACGAGTCCGCGCCGTTCGGCGCCGACACGGCCTCCGCCGGCGGCAAGCTCGAGCGGGTCCACCGCGTCGAGATCGACGTCGACGGTGCCCGCACCGAGGTGCCCGAGCTCGTCGGCGTCCAGCGCGGCGACCTCGTGCTGCTGAACGACGACGACCTGGCCTACGCCAAGATCCGTCTCGACGAGCACTCCCGGCGCACCGCGATCGAGCACCTCGCGTCGATCGCGAACCCGCTCGCCCGCTCGATCGTCTGGGGTTCCGTGTGGGACGCCACGCGCGACGCCGAGTCCCCGGCCAGCGACTACGTCCGCCTGGTGCTGGGCAACATCGCGACCGAGACCGAGTCGACGACCATCCGCACGACGCTCTCGCAGCTGCTGCTCACCGCACGCAACTACGTGGCACCGGGCTCGGTCGAGGCCACGGTCCGCACCGTCGGCGACACGCTCTGGCAGCTCGCGTCCTCGGCTGAGGCCGGCTCGGACGCGCAGTTCCAGTTCGTGAAGTTCTTCGCGCAGGTCCCGTCCACGCCCGAGCACGTCGCGACCCTGCAGGGCCTCCGCGACGGATCGGTCACGCTGCAGGGCCTCGAGATCGACACCGACCTGCGCTGGGAGCTGCTCGAGGGCCTCGTGCTCGCGGGTGCTGCGGACAACGCCGAGATCGACGCCGAGCTCGCCGCGGACAGGACCGCGTCGGGCGAGCAGGCTGCTGCCCGCGCCCGGGCGACGATCCCCACGGCCGAGGGCAAGCTGGCGGCGTTCTCGTCACTGGTCGACTCGTCCGAGCTGCCGAACGCCATCGTGCGCCAGACCACGGTCGGATTCCAGCACGTGAACAGCCCGGTGCTGCTCGAGGGGCTCGTGCCGAAGTACTTCGAGGTCCTCACGCGCATCTGGGCCGAGCGCAGCTACCACATGGCGGACACCATCGTCTCGGGCCTCTACCCGGCGCCGCTCGCGTCGGCCGAGCTCCGTGACGCCGCCGCCGCGTGGCTCGAGGAGCACCCGGAGACGCCGGCGCTGCGCCGCATCGTGTCCGAGAGCCTCGCGGGCACCGAGCGCGCACTCCGGGTCCAGGCCGCCGACGCCTGACCCCTGCTCTGATCCGGCGGGGTCTTGGTGTTCCTCCAGGGATGCCGAGGCCCCGCCGCTTAGCATCGACCGGATATGAACTTGGCTGCAACGACCGAAGACACGTCCAAACTGGTCTCGAACGCGTTCACGGACTTCGTCGACACCTGGCAGGCACCGATCACGATCGTCATCACGATCATCGCCGCGATCATCCTCCGGCTGATCCTGCGCCGGATGATCAAGCAGGTCGTCGACCGGATCGTGAACGGCGTCAAGAAGCGCCAGGGAGCCGCTGACACCCAGGCCCTCATCGCGTCGCCCGTGCAGACCGCTCGGGTCGTCCAGCGCACCCGGACGCTCGGCAGCGTCCTCGAGAACCTCGCCACCGTCGTCGTGGTCGCGATCGCACTCGTCATCATCGCCACTGCTGTGTGGAAGGGCGCCGCGGTCGGCATCGTCGGTGGTGCGTCCCTCGTCGCAGCCGGCCTCGCCGTCGGCGCCCAGTCCATCGTGAAGGACCTGCTGTCCGGCATCTTCATGATCCTCGAGGACCAGGCCGGCGTCGGAGACGTCGTCGACACCGGTCAGGCCACCGGCGTCGTCGAGAACGTCGGGCTGCGCGTCATGCAGATCCGCGACGTGAACGGCATCCTGTGGTTCGTGCCGAACGGCCAGATCCTGCGCGTCGGCAACCTGTCGCAGGGCTGGTCGCGCGTGCTCGTCGACATCACCGTGCCCTACGACACCGACATCGACGCCGTGCAGGACGCCCTGCTCAAGGCGGCCGTCACGATGTCCCAGGAGTCGCGCTGGCGGCAGCGGATCGTCGAGAAGCCCGAGATCTGGGGCCTGCAGTCGATCACCGACGCCGGCATGGTCTTCCGCCTCGTCGTGAAGACCCGCGCGTCCGAGCTCGACGTCGTCGGCCGGGAGCTCCGCACCCGCCTGAAGCACGCCGTCGACGACCTCGGCATCACCCTGCCCGCGATGGCGATGATCATGCCCGAGGGCTGGGAGAACGCCACCTCGATCAACGGCCTGCGCACCGTCCGCACCCAGCCGACGCCGGCCCCCACGAAGCCCCGGCGCCCCAAGCGCAACATCCTCGGGCAGCCGATCCGCACCGACGACCCCGACAGCGGGAAGGACGCCCGATGACCGACCCCACACCCCCGAGCGGCACGGGCGGGCCCGCAGCACGCGGCTCGCTCGGCATGCCCGGCGCCCCCGGCATGCCCGGCTCGGTCGGCGTCCCGGCGCAGCCGATCACCCTGCGCGTCGGGGAGCACGGCGCCTCGGCCACCGGGTCGCTGTACGAGCGGATCGGTGGCGCTCCGACCTTCGACCGGCTCGTCCGGCGCTTCTACGAGGGCGTGCAGCAGGACGAGGTCATCTGGCCGATGTACCCGGCCGACGACCTCGAGGGTGCGATCTGGCGCCTCTCCGCCTTCCTGCAGCAGTACTGGGGTGGCCCGGGCACCTACAGCGAACAGCGCGGCCACCCCCGCCTGCGGATGCGGCACAACCCCTTCCGCATCACGTCCGAGGCCCGGGAACGATGGCTCCACCACATGCACGAGGCGGTCGAGTCGCTCGAGCTCGCACCCCTCGACGAAGCCGAACTCTGGGGCTACCTCGACCGCGCTGCCCACGCGATGACGAACACCTTCGACTGACGCGCGCGGCACACGCCGTCGTGTCGTCGAGACGCCGCCGAATCCGGCGGCGTCTCAACGCTCCCGAGGCGTCTTCCGCTGACGCCGGCGTGCAGTGATCGTCGCGAGCGGCGGACGGGAGGCCCGTGGCGGCGCCGCCACGGGCCTCCCGTCCGACTGTCCGCACGTTCTCGTGTTCGCGGGACGCCGGCGTCTTCAGGCAGCGCGTCTCAGCGCGGTCAGCGCACGTATGAGCCGGAGGCGAGGTCCTCGACCAGGGACGGCCGCGACGGCCGCCAGCCGAAGGCCGACCGGGCGTGTGCGCCGGACGCCTCCTGGTGCAGCAGCAGTGCGTCGGCGTAGTCCCGCCCGAGCCGTTCGCGGGTCGCGTCCACGCTCTCGGCGACGACCGGTGCACCGTGGGCCCCGGCCTCGGCGATCTGCCGGACGGTCGGGTTGTCGCCGGTCGCGGCGACGATGTACCCGTCGGGCTCGCCGCGGTGCAGCGCGAGGACGTAGAGCTCGCCGAGGTCGTCGACGTGCACCGTCGTCCAGCGCTGCGAGCCGTCGCCCACCAGCCGCACCGGCTGCTCGCCGTCGCTGACGAACATCGCCGGGATGCCGGCGCCGCGCCCGTACACGATGCCGGGGGCGACGATGGTGCTCCGCACGTCGCTCACCCCGAGCAGTGCCTCGTTCGGTCCGCGCCAGGCGGTCAAGGGCGGCGGGTCGATCGGCGACTGCTCGGAGATGTCCGTCGAGTCACCGAAGGTGAAGATGCCGCCGGTGTGCACGAACGGCTTCGGTGTGCCGGCCAGGGCACCGATCGCGGTGCGGATGAAGTCCGGGTCGACGTCCGGAGCCGATGCCGTGTGGACGACGCCCTCGCTCTCGTGCAGCAGGCGTTCGACGACGTCGGTGTCGGTGACGTCGCCGACCAGGGCCCGGCCACCGGCGTCACGGACGTGCTGGGCCTTCTCGTCGGACCGGACGAGCGCGGTGACCTCGTCGCCGTGGGCCACGAGGGAGCGGAGGACTGAGGAGCCGATGTACCCGGACGCACCGGTGAGGAAGACGTGCATGCGGCCAGCCAACCACGGCACCCGGGCGGCGTGGTCGGCGTCCTCGTCGACCGCGGCGTCGCGGTCGTCGTCGTCGTCGTTAGGAGCTCAGGGTCCAGGCGCGGCGCTTGACGAGCACGTGGCCGCGCGAGGTCGTGAGTCGGCTCCACGGACCCGTCTCGAACAGGCGGACCGGGTCGTGCCCGAGGAACCCGAGGCTCTCGCCCGCGAAGCCCGCACCGGCGGGCAGGTGCTCGACGCCGGGAACCGGTCGGCCCCAGACCTCGGCGCGGATTCGCCGGACGATTGCCTCGCCCGCGTTGGACGGCACGGCGTCGGCGACCTCGGCGATGCCGTCGCGTGTGGCGCGGCGGAGGAGTTCCGGTGAGACGTCCGGCAGCGGGACCCAGCCACCGCGGGGCGGGGAGATGGCCGCCCACGTCACGGTGTGCACCTCGTGCGGCAGCTCGACCTCGATCGGGGTGGCCCGCGTCGGGTCGGCGCCCTCGGCGTGTTCGGCGTCCTGCGCCTCGGCCAGCAGGCGGAGGCGTTCGAGGAGCGACTGCAGCGGGACCACGGTGTCGATCGACGCGGGTTCGGTGAGCGAGAACGTGCGGAGGCCGAGCACCGTCGGCAGTTCGTCGAGCAGCCCGAGCGGGTAGAGGATCGCCGTGTAGACGGCCAGGACGCCGGAGTCGGCGATGAGCCGGACCGAGCCGTCCTCGATCCGAGCGGCACGTCCGAGGTACGTGCGGAGGTCACCGAGCGAGGCGGCGTCGGGAAGCGTGAACGAGTTGCCCATGTCGTCCCCGATCCTACCGGCCATCGGCGCCGCGCAGCCTGGGCGCGACGACCTGCGACGGCGGCGGGCGGGCGTTCGTAGACTGCACAGCGTGAACGGCGAACCCGACTTCCTGCGGACCCTGCGACTCGAGGACACCGGCGCGAGCACGGGCGAGACGATCCTGACCGGTGCCAGCCACTGGTCCCCTGGCGGACGGGTGTTCGGCGGGCAGGTGCTGGCGCAGTGCATCGTCGCCGCGCAGCGCACGATCGAGGGACGCGACGTCCACTCGATGCACGGCTACTTCCTGCGGCCCGGCGACATCGACGTGCCGATCACCTTCGGCGTCGAGCGAATCCACGACGGCCGGTCGTTCGCGGCCCGTCGCGTGCAGGCGTACCAGCGCGGTGTCCCGATCTTCTCGATGATCGCATCGTTCCAGGTGCCGGACACCGGCATCGAGCACCAGGACCCGTACCCGGTGGACACCCCGGACCCGGAGTCCCTGCCGTCGGCCGCGTCGATCCTGTCCGCGATCGACCACCCGGTCGCACGTGCCTGGGCCGCGCGGTCCATCGACCTGCGACACGTCGAGGGGCCGGTGTTCGTCGACGTGCAGGGCGAGCACGTGCCGCACCAGGCGGTCTGGTTCCGGGTGCAGGGCGACCTGCCGGACGACCCGGCGCTCCACCGTGCGGTGCTCGGGTACGCGAGCGACCTGTCGATCCTCGAGCCGATCATGCGGCGGCACGGCGTCGCCTGGGGCACCCCGGGGGTCAAGAGCGCGAGCCTCGACCACGCCATGTGGTGGCACCGCGACGGTCGCGCCGACGAGTGGATCCTGTACACGCAGGAGTCCCCGAGCGCACAGGGCGGACGGGGACTCGCGTTCGGCCGGATGTTCTCCCGCAACGGTCAGCTGCTGGCCACCGTCGCCCAGGAGGGCATGATGCGGGTGCCTACGGCCGGCTGAACTGCACGGGTTCCTCGAGGTAGCGCTCGCACGCGGCACGCTCGGGGTCGGTCAGTCGACGCGGACGGTTCGTCGCCGCGTCGACCATCACGAGTGCCGTCGTCGCCCGGGTGTACAGGACGGCGGGGTGCTGCCCCACCGGCGACCAGACCTCGTACGAGACGTCGATGCTCGCGCCCCCGAGCCGCCCGATCCACATCTGGATGTCGAGCGGTTGGCGGAGGTACGGGATCGACGCCAGGTACTCCAGTCGCTGGCCGGCGATCACCGTCATGGTGCCGGAACCCGGCCGGCCGTCGATGATCGGCTCGGGCAGGTCGCCGTCGGGGTCTTCACCGGGATCGGCACCCCAGAACCCCACGATGCGCGCCTCCTCCAGGAGGCGCAGCATCGCGGAGTTGTTGACGTGACCGTAGGCGTCGATGTCGCTCCACCGCATGCGGATGGGAGCGTGCAGTCTCGCCACGAGGATCAGTCGCGGGTGAGCTTGCGGTACGTCGCGCGACCGGGCTTCGCGGCATCGGCACCGAGGCGCTCGATCTTGTTCTCCTCGTAGGCCTCGAAGTTGCCCTCGAACCAGTACCAGTTCGGCGTGCCGTCCTCGTTGAGACCCTCCCACGCCAGGATGTGCGTGGCGATGCGGTCGAGGAACCACCGGTCGTGGGTGATGACCACGGCGCAACCGGGGTACTCGAGCAGGGCGTTCTCGAGGCTGCCGAGCGTCTCGACGTCCAGGTCGTTGGTCGGCTCGTCGAGGAGCAGCAGGTTGCCGCCCTGCTTGAGCGTCAGCGCCAGGTTCAGACGGTTGCGCTCACCACCGGAAAGGATGCCGGCGCGCTTCTGCTGGTCCGGGCCCTTGAAGCCGAACTGCGACACGTAGGCGCGGGACGGGATCTCGGTCTTGCCGACCTGGATGTAGTCGAGTCCGTCGGACACGACCTCCCACAGGTTCTTGTTCGGGTCGATACCGCCGCGGGTCTGGTCGACGTAGGAGATCTGGACGGTGTCGCCGATCTTCAGCGTGCCGCCGTCGAGGGGCTCGAGACCGACGATCGTCTTGAAGAGCGTGGTCTTGCCGACACCGTTCGGGCCGATGACGCCGACGATGCCGTTGCGGGGCAGCGTGAACGACAGGTCGCCGATGATGACGCGCTCACCGAACTGCTTGCGCAGGTGCTCGGCGTCGATGACCTGCGAACCCAGACGCGGGCCGACCGGGATCACGATCTCCTCGAAGTCGAGCTTGCGGGTGCGCTCGGCCTCGGTGACCATCTCCTCGTAGCGGGCGAGACGGGCCTTCGACTTCGCCTGACGGCCCTTGGTGTTGCTCCGGACCCAGTCGAGCTCGGACGACAGGCGCTTCGCGAGCTTGGCGTCCTTCTTGCCCTGGACCTCGAGGCGAGCGCGCTTCTTCTCGAGGTAGGTCGAGTAGTTGCCCTCGTACGGGTACAGGCGGCCGCGGTCGACCTCGGCGATCCACTGGGCGACGTGGTCCAGGAAGTACCGGTCGTGGGTCACGGCGAGGACGGCACCGTGGTACTGCTGCAGGTGCTGCTCGAGCCAGAGCACGCTCTCGGCGTCGAGGTGGTTGGTGGGCTCGTCGAGGAGGAGCAGGTCGGGCTTCTGGAGCAGCAGCTTGCAGAGCGCGACGCGGCGCTTCTCACCACCGGACAGGTGGGTGACGAGTTCGTCCCCCGGGGGGCACTGCAGCGCGGCCATGGCCTGCTCGAGCTGGGAGTCGAGGTCCCACGCGTCGGCGGCGTCGATGTCCTCCTGCAGGGTGCCCATCTCGGCCAGGAGCGCGTCGAAGTCGGCGTCCGGCTCGGCCATGAGCGCCGAGATCTCGTTGAAGCGTGCGAGCTTGCCGTGGATCTCGCCCACGCCTTCCTGCACGTTCTCGAGCACGGTCTTGCTCTCGTCGAGCTCCGGCTCCTGCATGAGGATGCCGACGCTGAAGCCCGGCGTGAGCTTCGCCTCGCCGTTGGACGGCTGGTCGAGACCCGCCATGATCTTCAGGATCGTCGACTTGCCCGCGCCGTTCGGTCCGACGACGCCGATCTTGGCACCGGGGAGGAACGACATCGTGACGTCGTCGAGGATCAGCTTGTCGCCGACCGCCTTGCGGGCGCGGACCATCTGGTAGATGTACTCAGCCATATCGGCCCCAAGTGTAGTGACACCGTCGGAGCACCGCTCGCCCGACGCCGGATCGCCGCTTCCCGCACCTGTACGAACAGGCCTGTTGTTCGTGGCACGGACGACGTAGCTTGGCCTCACCCCGCTACCTCGGGCCCGTCGCCCACCACGACGAGGACCAGGACCAGGATCAGGACCACGGACAGGACGAGGACCATGACCACGCACACGACCACGACCCCGTCGCGGCTCCGCCGCCTCGCACTCCCCTTCGTCGGAGCGATCGCACTCACCGTCGCGCTCATCGCCCCGGTGTCGCCGGCATCGGCCGCCGGTGCCGTGCCGAAGGGCAGCCCGTACCTGCTGTACACGGCGAGCATCAGCGCCAACGGCACGGGCACCGGCTACTCGTCGTACATCAACGTGCACGACGCCCACAACAACGCGTACTCGTTCGGGATCCAGTCGGACAAGGGCTCCCCGCAGAGCAAGGGCAAGCCGCGTTACATCTGGGAGCGCGTGCAGAACGGCAAGTTCACCTACGGCTACCTGGGCCTGGCCACTAACAAGCTCACCCCCATCGGCATGCGCTGGTACAAGAACGACGTCGCGACGATGATCGTGAACCACAAGACGATCGGCACCCTCAAGCTCAACCTCGACGGTCGCCTGTTCTTCAACGCCGAGGCCAACGCCCGCCTGAACGGTGACGTCGTGCACTCGACGGTGCAGAACACCCGCATCACGGTCGGCGACCGCAAGTCGAACACCGGCCTGAACGGCAAGTGGGACACGAGCTTCTCGTTCCACGGACTGAAGGCGAAGCAGACGAACAGCCCGCGGGTGCAGGGCGCCAGCTTCACGATCGACGGCCGCGTGACCGGGCTGCCCCGTGGCGGCAACTGGGACACCGCCCAGGTCTCCGGCATCGGGATGATCGCCCAGAAGTGGTGACCGACGCGACGCGGTGAACCGCCTGCGTCCCCGGCGGCCTGACCCGCACCCCGACTCCGGTCGGCGTGCGGGTCAGGCCGCTTCGGCGTCGTGGGCGTGGTCGTCGAGGGGCGGCGCGGGGTCCCAGGGGGCGGCGTCCTGTTCGAGGACGTGCTCGGACGGCCCCGCGGGCTCCTCGCCGTCGCCGGGCGGCGGTGCCCCGTGCACCCCGTCGACGTCACCGTCACCGTCCGGACCGTGCTCGGTCGCCGGTGCGTGGTCGTGCGGACCGTCCGGCTCCGCCCCGTGGTCGGAGCCGTGACCGGCGCCGTGCCCCACGGGGTCGCGGACCTCGCCGGTGCGGGGGTCCACCCCGCGCAGACCACCCTGCCCCGAGGCGCCGTCGCCGACCTGCCGCGGCACCCGCAGCCAGTTGCTGATCCCCCACGCCAGGTCGTGGCCGATGCCGTCCGCGTCGATCTCGACCGAGGTCCCGCCGCGACCGTCGCGTTCCCACGTGCGGATGCGGACCCGGCCGGCGACGACGATCCGGTCGCCCTTCTTCAGGGACTTGTACACGTTCGACGCGAGCGACCGGAACGCGGTGACGGTGTACCAGTTGGTGGCGCCGTTGACCCAGGCGGCGGTGGCCCGGTCCCAGCGGCGCGAGGGTGAGGCGAGTCGGAGACTCGTGATGGCGATGCCGGTCTCGGTGACGAGGTGCCGGGGCTCGGTGGCGACGATTCCGCAGACGGTGATGATGTCGTTCATGCGTCGATCGTCACGGAGCCCGGGGCCGCGTCAGCGACCCCGGGCTCGATCTGTGGCGTGTGGACCCGATCAGGCGACCTGTGGAGGACGAGTCCCCCGGGCCTCCTGTCCGGACCCGGTCAGTGCGCTCGGAACTCGGGCCGGGCGGCCAACGGTCCGAGCGCGGCGTGGACCGCGCCCTTCGCGGACTCGAGGGACGGGTACGGCCCGCCCGCCCGTCGTCGCCCGTAGAGCTCGACCTGGAACCCGTCCGCCGCGCGGTGGATGCTGCCCACCGCTCCGGCCGGACCGATCGCGACCCAGGTTCCCGTGTTGTCCGTCATGTTCGAACCACCTCCTTGTGGCCCTGCCGCCCCGGGGTCAGGACGCCAGGATGTACTGACTGTAGGCCTTCCGCACCTTGTTCACCTTGGGCAGCGCGACTGCGAGGCAGTAGCCCTGTCCGGGGTTCTTCGCGAAGAAGTCCTGGTGGTACTCCTCTGCCGTGTAGAACGTCGAGAGCGGCTCGATGGTGGTGACGATCCCGCCGTCCCAGATGTCCGACGCCCGCTCGATCGCGCGCTCGAACAGCTCGCGCTGCGTGTCGTCGGCCGGGAACATCGCGGAGCGGTACTGCGTGCCGACGTCGGCCCCCTGGCGGTTCAGCTGCCGGGGGTCGTGCAGCGTGAAGAAGACGTCGAGGATCACGTCGGCCGGGATCACCGACTCGTCGAACGTCACCGCGACCGCCTCGGCGTGGCCTGTCGTCCCGGTGCACACCAGTTCGTACGAGGGCTCCTCGACCTGTCCGCCGACGTAGCCGGACACCACGTCCTGCACACCCTGGAGCGTGCGGTACACGGCGTCGAGACACCAGAAACATCCACCTGCGAGCACGAACGTGGTCATGGGCACAACCTCTCTCCGGGCTGCCCGTGCAGCCCCGTCGTTCCTCCACAACAGTGTGCGCGGAGACCCTGTTCCCCAGATCGGACGTTGCCCCTCGGCGTGTCGGTGGTCCCCCGTAGCGTCGGCACCACACCGACCAGGAGGCCAGCGATGCAGACCATCACCGAACCCGCACTGCGGATCCGCACCGTCCCGCTGGCCCGCGCCCGGGGCGACTACCGCATCCTCGACGTCCGCGACGACCTGAGCCGGGTCACCCGCGCCAACGGAGAGATCGTCGGGTACGTCGACCGCATCGACGTCGCCGGTGACACCGCCTACCGTGCCCGCCGGTACGTCGCGACCGAGCGCCGGTTCGTCGAGCTGCCGAGCGTGTGGTCCGCCGACGACGCCGTGGACACCCTGCGCTGGTCATGATGTTCCACATTGGAATCATCTGCACCGGGATGCACGGAACGCCGTCCGGCCTCCCCGACGCCTGACCGTTCCGTGGGTATGGTGCGCGCATGGACTGGTGGAACGACCTGACCGACTGGACTTCGTCCGACACGGGTTGGCGGGTGCTCTCGGGCGCTGTGATCCCCTTCGTCGCCATCGTCGTGGCGGGCGTCATCGCGGCGCTCATCGGGCGCAGCGCGACCAAGCGGGTCGTGGCGCTCCAGGAGCGGGAATCGAAGAACGCGGCCGTCGCCGCGATCCTGACGGCTGCGCGCAAGGCAGCGGCGTGGGGATCGCTCGGACACGACGAGCGTGCGTACGCGGACCACCTCGCCGAGGACGCCGACATCCGGCTGCGCCTGCTCCCCGTGCAGGGTGCGCCGCTGGCCGCCAACTGGGCCCAGCACGAGATCGCCGACATCAAGAAGAACTCGTCGACGTTCAGCTTCCAGGCCGACCAGTCCCTCGCCGAGTTCCGTGACCGCCTGCTCGACTGGCAGGCGCGACCGAGCCGTGCGCGCAAGCTCTTCAAGGCCGACCTCGAGCGCTGGAAGTTCGAGTCCCCGGACCCCGACGCCGACCTGATCAAGCGCCAGCAGGACTGGAACGCCGACCAGGCCGAGCCCCCGCGCACGCAGGCTCCGGCAACGGCTCCGGCTGCGGCTGCGGCCGCTCCCGCCGAGCGTCCCACCCCGACGACGACCTCGCTGCGTCCGGCGCAGCGCCCCGCGTCCGCACCCTCGACTCCTCCGGCGCCGGCCGCCGCTGCAGCCGGTGCTGCTGGGCCCGGCGCTGCGTCAGCCGGTCCTGCCGGTGGGACGACCCCGTCGTTCTCGGTGAACCGTGGCGCGGGCACGAACCCGAACCGCGGCAGCGCCGACCAGAACGCCACGCGCTCCTTCGGTGAGAACACCACCCGCGTCTACGGCGACGACGAGGCTGCACCGCCGGTCCGTCCGGCACTCGGCACCCCGACCTCGCCCGCCCGCTCCGTCCAGGGCCGCGGCACGGACGACACCGAGGTCGTGGACGACGACAGCGCCACGCGGGCCTTCGGCGACGCGAGCGCCACGCGGGCACCCGGCGACGCCGGTGCCACCCGCGCCTTCGGCGACACCGACCGTGCACCGCGGAACGACCGTCCGTCCTCGTCCGACCGCCCCGTCGCGACGCCCACCGCGGCCGACGCCCACGTCAACCGGACGCCGGCGAACGACGTCCCGCCCGCATCGGCACCCCGGGTCGACACCCCCGGCGCGACGAACACCACGTCCGTCCCGACGCGTCTGAACCAGGCCCCTGCCGAGCCCGCGGACGCGAACGAGACGTCGGAGGCGCCGTACACGCAGCCGATCAGCGCCGCCGAACTCCGACGCCGCGCCGCGGACGACGACGAGTAACCACCCCCACGACGAGAACAGGGCCGCCATCCGGAGAGGATGGCGGCCCTGTTCGTCTTCGGCGCCCCCGGCAGGAATCGAACCCGCGGCACGGTGGGTAGAAACCACCTGCTCTATCCACTGAGCTACGGAGGCGAGCAGCGTCGATTGTAGCGGCGAGCGGCCACCGGACGCTCGATGCGCGCCCCGCCGCGTCGCCGTGACAGGACCCGGCGGTCGCCCAACGGTCGGCCGCCGTCTGCTCCCCGTTCCCCTCCGCGACACCCGCGCTTCGTAGCGTCCGGAGCATGCGCACCACCGGTTCCGTCCTCGCCGTCGTGCCCGCACGTGCCGGGTCGAAGGGGATCCCCGGCAAGAACCTGCGCACGGTCGCGGGTCGTTCGCTGGTCCGGCGAGCGGTCGACTCGGCACGACGTGCAACGCGCATCGACCAGGTGGTCGTCACGACCGACGGCGACGCCATCGCTGCCGAGGCCGTCGCGGCCGGTGCCGCCGTGGTCCGCCGTCCGGCCGAGCTCGCCGGTGACGAGGCGTCCTCGGAGTCCGCCCTGCTGCACGTCCTCGACGCGATCAGCACCCCGTTGCCCGAGGTCCTCGTCTTCCTGCAGGCGACCTCGCCGTTCATCGACCCGGCCGACCTCGACGCCGCCGTCGCGCGTGTGATCGACGGGCACGCCGACGCGGTGTTCGCCGCCACGCCGTCGCACGCGTTCCTGTGGCGGACCGCCCCGGACGGCACCGCGGTCGCGGTGAACCACGACGCTGCGACCAGGCCCCGCCGGCAGGACCGCGAGCCCGAGTACCGCGAGACCGGCGCCTTCTACGTGATGCGGACGGCGGGGTTCCTCGAGAACCGGCACCGGTTCCACGGCCGCGTCGAGCTGGCCGTCGTCGACGGCGCCGGCGCGATCGACATCGACGACGAGGCCGACCTGGCCCTCGCCGAAGCCCTCGCCGAAGCGCCGGGCGCGCCCGGCGCGCTGACCGACGCACGCGTCGGCGGCCCGGCCCCAGCACCCACCACGACCCGAGACCCATCCCCGACGCGGGCCACCCCCGCACCGAACGGAGCACCATGACCGTCACCATCGGTACGTCCACGATCGGCGCGGGCCACCCCGCGTACCTCATCGGCGAGATCGGCCTCAACCACAACGGCGACGTCGACATCGCGAAGCAGCTCATCGACGTCGCTGCCGACGCGGGCCTGCAGGCCGTGAAGTTCCAGAAGCGCACCCCCGCGATCTCCACGCCGGAGCACATGAAGAACACCCCGCGCAGCACCCCGTGGGGCGACATGACCTACCTGGAGTACCGCTACCGCGTCGAGTTCGACCGGGACCAGTACATCGAGATCGGTGACCACGCGACCCTCCGCGGGCTCGACTGGTTCGCGTCGCCGTGGGACGAGCCGTCGGTCGACTTCCTCGAGGACCTCAACGTCGTCGCGTACAAGATCGCCTCGGCGTCCGTCACCGACCTCGGCATGCTCGCCGCCGTCGCCGCGACCGGCAAGCCCGTCATCCTGTCGACCGGCATGTCCACGCTCGAGCAGATCGACGCCGCCGTCGAGGCCCTCGGCACCGACCGCCTCGTCCTCATGCACGCGACGTCGACCTACCCGCTGCCGGCCGAGGAGGCGAACCTCCGCATGATCGACACCCTCGCCCACCGCTACGCGGGCGTCCCCGTCGGCTACTCCGGCCACGAGCCCGGGTTGCAGATCTCCATCGCCGCGGTCGCCCTCGGTGCCACGGCCGTCGAGCGCCACATCACGCTCGACCGCACGATGTGGGGCTCCGACCACGCGGCATCGCTCGAGCCGCACGGCCTGAAGACGCTCGCCCGCGACATCCGCATCATCGAAACCGCCCTCGGCGACGGCGTCAAGAGGATCTTCCCCGGCGAGCAGGCACCGCTCGCGAAGCTGCGTCGCGTCGGCGCGTGAGCGGATGCAGTCCCCATCCGACCACCGGCGAGCAGGCACCGCTCGCGAAGCTGCGTCGCGTCGGCGCGTGAGCGGAGCGGGCGTGGGCGGCGCACACGTGACCGGCCCGGTCGACGGGACCCGCGCCTTGGAAGCGCCGGCTGACGGCAGCGGGTCGACAGTCGGACTGGAGGCGCGCCTCCCGTCCGACGCGTCACCACGCGTCCGACGCGTGGTCGGCCTGGTCGACACCGACTCGTTCGCGAAGTGGGGCGCCCACCTGCTGGCGAGCGCCCCGGCGGACTGGGACCTGGAGCTGCGCACCGTGGCGACCCCGCGGTCGGCGAGCCCGAAGCAGCTGCGGTCGGCGTTCCGCGGGCTGAACCGGCGCCTCGCCCACCTGCACCGCGAACCGCCCGCGCCGAAGGACGTCGACGCCGTCGTCGAGGAGCTCCGACAGGACCCGCCGGACGCCGTCCTGGTGTCGTTGATCGGACCGGTGGCCGAGCTCGTGATCGACGAGGTGCACCGGCGGATCCCGGACCGGCCGGTGCTGGTCTCGGGGCTGCCGGGGATCTCGTTCCCGTCGAAGTGGAAGGGCATCTTCTTCCGCGCCCGGGCCGACCTGTTCGTGCTGCACAGCCACCGTGAGGTCCGCGCGTACGAGGAGATGGCGCGCGAGGGCGGCGTCGAGCCGCACTTCGCGCTCGCCACGCTGCCCTTCGCGCGGGGTGCCGGCGCGACCGGCGGTGCCGGCGCAAGCGATGGTGCGGGCTCGACGGGCCGCGACTCCGTCGTCTTCGCTGCGCAGCCGAGTGTGCCGTTCGAGCGGGCCGACCGGGCACTCGTCGTGCGGTGGCTCGTCGAGACGGCGCGGGCGCACCCGGAGTGGCGCGTCGTCATCAAGACGCGCGCTGCGGCCGGCGAGCACCAGACACACCGCGAGGAGCACCCGTACCCGGACCTGGTGCCCGCGGACGCGCCGACCAACCTCGTGGTGGAGAGCGGGCCGATGACTGAGCACCTCGACCGTGCGGTGGCGCTCGTGACGATCAGCTCGACCGCGGTGCTCGAGGCGGCGGCGCGAGGCGTGCCCGCGCTCACGCTGACCGACTTCGGGATCGGCCGGCACCTGATCAACGAGGTGTTCGTGGGGAGCGGCCTCGAGGGTGACGCCGTCGACCTGGTCGACGGACGGTTCGGCGTCGTCCGGCCGGAGTGGATGCGGGACAACTACTTCCACCCGGCCTCGGAGGACGACTGGCAGCACCGGCTCGTGGAGCTGATGGCCCGACGGGACGCCGGCACGTTGGTGGATCGGGCACCGGCACGGCGGAGTCGCGGTGGGGTGCTGCGCCGTGCGTGGGAGCGGAAGAACGCCCTCGGTGGGGCCGATCGCAGCCCGCTCGGACTGGTGGCACTGGGAATCGGGGCGCCGATCCGGGGCGCGAAGCGTCTGGCACGACGCGTGCGGGCACTGGTCGATCCGCCGGAACCCGTGGTGGTGGCGGCGCCGACGTCGCAGCGTGCGGGGGCGCGGGCCGCTGTGCCCGCGCCGGGGGCCACCGCTGGGACGGCTGCGGCGGCGGCTGCCCCGGCCGCGGCGGCTCCTCGTTCAGAGCGCCTTGGCCACCGCGAGCAGGAGTTGGTCACGGGTCGGGACGCCGGGTGAACGGAAGACCTCGGTGCCGTCGTCGTGCCGCACGATGATCGTGGGCGTGGACCGGATACCGAGGTCTTCCGCGTCGTCGGGGTGCGCCGCCACGTCGCGTTCGGTCACGGTGAGCCCGGGGACGAGCGCCGAGGCCTCGGCCGACACCCGGCGGGCGGCGGCGCACGGCGCACAGAAGGCGGACGTCCAGAGGTCGAGCTGCATGTGGTCCTGCAACGCGGCGGGTGGGGGTTCTACTCCCGGTCGAACTCGCCGCTGCGGTCGCCGCGGTCCTGCAGGTCGTCGACCGGGTCGGACTCGCCGGGCTCGTAGGTGAACTCGACCGAGATCTGGTCGAGGACCTGGCGGGACTTGGTGGCGCGGTAGGTGAAGGCCGTCTGCAGGCCCTCGACGTCGGCGAACACCGTGACCTCGTCGTCCAGCGCGTCGCTCGTGGCGGTGCGGGTGTCGGTCGTGCCGTCGAAGGGGCCGCCGTGGAAGATCGCGGTGTACTCGTCGCCTTCGTGGATGGTGATGTCGCTCATGCCTCCCTTCTACCAGGCGGCGGCTGGTGCAGTCTGTCCAGCCCGTCGTTGCGCTATGCATAGCACGGCTATATAGTTCAGCTATGGAAACACCGCGTGAGCAGACGATCGAGACCCTCCTCGTCTCCGTCAACCGCCTGATCCGCAGCGCCGTCCAGTCGACGGGCAACACCACGTCCACCGCGGTCTGGCGCACGCTCGGCATCCTCGAGACCGACGAACCCCTGCGACTCGGAGAACTGGCCGCCGCCTCCCGTGTGGCGCAGCCCACGATGACCCGACTCGTCGCCGGCATGCTCGCCGACGGCCTGGTCAGCCGCAGCGTCGACCCGGACGACTCCCGCGGGCAGCTCATCGAACTCACCGAGGCCGGACGCGAACGGCTCGCTTCCTGGCGCTCCACCCTCACCAGCACGGTCGGTCCGTTGTTCGCCGACCTGACCGACGACGACTGGGACGTCCTGCACCACGCGGCGAACCTGATCGCCCAGCGCACCCGGACAACCCCCAACGGAACGGAGATCCCCGCGTGAACGCCCACGCACCCGCCGGCCAGTCCGGCTCCATCCTCAAGCAGTCGTCCGCGGTCTGGGCGATCGCCTTCGCCTGCGTCGTCGCGTTCATGGGCATCGGGCTCGTCGACCCGATCCTCCCGGCGATCGCGGCGTCCCTCAAGGCGACTCCGGCGCAGACCGAACTGCTCTTCACGAGCTACCTCGCCGTCACCGGTGTCGCGATGTTCTTCACCAGCTGGGTCTCCAGCCGCATCGGCGCGAAGCGCACCCTGCTCATCGGACTCGCCCTGATCGTGCTCTTCTCGGTGCTCGCGGCGACGTCGAACAGCGTGTGGAGCATCATCGACTTCCGTGCCGGCTGGGGCCTCGGCAACGCGCTCTTCATCTCCACCGCGCTCGCGACCATCGTCGGGGCAGCGTCGGGCGGCACCGCCTCGGCGATCATCCTGTACGAGGCAGCGCTCGGCCTCGGCATCGCCGTCGGTCCCCTGGTCGGAGGCCTGCTCGGCTCGGTGAGCTGGCGCGGCCCGTTCTTCGGCGTCACGACCCTGATGGCCGTCGCGTTCATCGCCATCGTCGCCCTGCTGAAGACCGGCAGCCTCGAGAAGCCCACGCCGACGAAGCTCTCCGCACCCTTCCGCGCCCTGACCCGTCCGGCACTCGCCGCCCTCGCCGCGACCGCGCTGTTCTACAACATCGGCTTCTTCGTCCTGCTGGCGTACACGCCGTTCCCGCTCGGCTTCGGCGCGCTCGGCATCGGGTTCACGTTCTTCGGCTGGGGTGTCGGTCTCGCGATCACCTCGGTGTGGGTCGCCCCGATGCTCACCGCCCGCATGCGTCGCACCACCGTGCTGAAGGTCGCGCTGCCCCTGCTCGCGCTCGACCTGTTCGCCGCGGCCCTCGTCGTGCGCTCCCAGGTCGGGCTGATCATCTGCGTCGTCATCGGCGGCCTCGTGCTCGGTGTCCTGAACACCGTGCTCACCGAGTGCGTCATGGAGGCCACCGACCTCCCCCGCTCCGTCGCCTCGAGCGCCTACTCCGCCGTCCGCTTCATCGGCGGCGCCATCGCCCCGCCCGTCGCGACCCTGCTCGCCGACGCGTACTCCCCCTCGGCCGCCTACGTCTTCGCGGGTGCATCCGTCGCGGTCGCCTTCGTCGTGATCCTCTGCACCACCAGGGTCCTGCGCCGCGTCGACGACGGTCCCGAGCCGGAGCGCGTCGAGGCCGAGGCCATCACCGCCGGCGACATGGCCTAGCCGCCGGGGTGCGGGGGCCTTCCCCCTTCCCCACTTCTCCACGAACGGGCGAAATGCCGGAGTGTCCCCCGTGGGCACCCCGGCATTTCGCCCGTTCGTGCGTCCGCGCGGGGGCTCGCTCGCCCCCTGTTGCACGCTCCACCCGCGAGCGGGCGAAATGCCCGGCCTCGACCGCAGAGCGAGTCCGGCATTTCGCCCGCTCGCACGGGGCTGGCCAGAACCGTGCGGTAGGCGGGGTAGAGAGCGACCACCTGGAGGCGCGGGTCGGCCTGCCGGGGTCACCACGGGCCTCCAGGCGGTCGCCTGCACTGCATGCGGCTCGCGTCGCGGACGAGCGGGCGAAACATCCGGGTGCGCCCGCAGGGCAACCGCGGCATTTCGCCCGCTCGGCTGGACGCGGGCGGGCGGAGCCACGACCGCAAGGCGCCGTCGGCGAGCGGGCGGAATACCGCGGTCCGTCCGCAGGGCGACCGCGGCATTTCGCCGCTCGTGGTGAGGAGGCGGGAGCGGGCGGGATCGGCGCGGCAGGCGGGGTGAAGGGCGACCGCCTGGAGGCGCGGGGCGGCCTGCCGGGGTCGCCACGGGCCTCCTGGCGGTCGCCTGCACCGCATGCGGCTCGCGTCCCGGACGAGCGGGCGGAACGTCCGGGTGCCTCCGCAGGGCGACCGCGGCATTTCGCCCGCTCGCGGAACGGGCGGACACGGTCGGGCACGGGTGGGACGACGCAGCGGCACGTACGGGAGGCACGCGGGGCGGGAATAGGATCGAGGACATGGCAACCGCGAATGACCGCCTCGTCTGGATCGACTGCGAGATGACCGGCCTCGACCTCGAGGTCGACGAACTCGTCGAGGTGGCCGTGGTCATCACCGACTTCGACCTCGAGCCAGTGCACCCCGGCTTCGACATCGTCATCAAGCCGGACCAGTCGGCGCTCGACAACATGAACGAGTTCGTGACGAACATGCACGTCACCTCGGGGCTCATCGACGAGATCCCGAACGGCGTGAGCCTGGCGGACGCCGAGTACCAGGTGCTCGAGTACATCCTCCAGCACGTCCCCGCCGAGGGCTCCGCCCCCCTCGCCGGCAACACCATCGGCACCGACCGTGCGTTCCTGTCGAAGTACATGCCGCGGGTCGACGGGCACCTGCACTACCGCAGCGTCGACGTGTCGAGCATCAAGGAGCTCTGCCGCCGCTGGTTCCCCCGCGTGTACTTCAACGCGCCGGAGAAGCACGGTGGGCACCGGGCCCTCGCGGACATCCTCGAGTCGATCCGCGAACTCGAGTACTACCGCCGCGCCGGCTTCGTCGCCGAGCCCGGCCCGAGCACCGACGACGTGCGTGCCGTGCAGGCCGACGTCGTGGCGAAGTGGGAGTCACGGCTGGCGCAGCCCGCGGCCGAGTAGCGACACGGGTGGTCCGCACCCCGTCCCGCATGTACTACTATTGAGTGGTCGCGCCGGTCCGCCGGTTCGAACATGGTGGATATAGCTCAGTTGGTAGAGCGCCTGGTTGTGGTCTAGGAGGTCGCGGGTTCGAGACCCGTTATTCACCCCAGTCGAGGGAGAGTCCTGTTGCGTGTGACGCAACCGGGGCTCTCCCTCAGTGTTTGTCAGGGCGCCTCCGGCGCCGAGCGGCTTCGCCGCGAGTGGTGAGCCGCGAGTGGTCAGCGCGGTGTGGGACGATCCACCCGTGATGGAGATGTCCGCCGACGCGTTCGAGCAACTCGTGACCGACGAACTCGACCTGCTCCCCGACGAGATGGTCGACGGGCTCGACAACGTGGTGTTCGTCGTCGAGGACGAACCGGAGAACGGCGAAGAGCTCTTCGGCGTGTACGACGGCATCGCGGCCACCGAGCGAGGGCAGTACGGCTTCGGCGAGCTGCCCGACCGCATCGTGGTGTTCCGCAAGCAGCACCTGGCCGAGTGCGACACCGTCGAGGAGCTCAAGGACGAGGTGCACACCACCCTCGTGCACGAGATCGGCCACTTCTACGGCATCGACGACGAGCGGCTGCACGAGCTCGGCTGGGCGTAGCGGCCAGCGACGCGCCCGCGCACCCGCCCACGCACCTCAGAACCGCGTCGGCCCCACCTCGTGGTACTTCTCTCTCTTATACACATCTGACGCTGCCGACG
>NZ_QKLH01000013.1:0-116065 GCF_003224215.1 Curtobacterium sp. MCLR17_043
AGATGTGTATAAGAGACAGGTGGGACTGGGGGTCATGGGTGCGCTTCCGGATCAGGCGCGGCGGGACCTCCGCTGCCGGACCACCATACGATATACCGGTACGACATATCAAGTGTGATAATTGCAAGTGCGATGAGTTCGCACCGCAGCCCCGCCGCCGGACGCCGGTAGTGTCGTCCCGTGCGATGGAGTCGAGTGAACTGGCCCTCCGTTGGCTACGTCTCCCTCGAGGACTTCGACGGCCAGCGCGAACACGTGACCCGGTTGCTCGAGGACGCCCCGCCCACGGTCGCCGCGCTCCTGACCGTCAAGTGGACCGACTCACGGATCGAACGCTGGGTCGTGGAGTCCGCCGACGCCGTCGTCGACCCGGACGCCGACGAGGACGACGTGACGACCCCCGTCGACCTGCCGGGACACGGTGTGCCCGACCCGGTCGTCGTGCGCGCCGACATCGTGGTCCGCAACGACGAGGTCCTCGACACCCCGAGCGGCCTGTGGCGCCGCTGGAACCACGCCAGGGTGTCGCTCCGGCTCCGGGACGCCGTCATCGACCCGCCGGGTGTCGACGCCGCAGCACTGCTCGCCGGTGACGCCCACGTCGCCCGGGGCGAGCTCGAGTACCTGAACGAGCACGACGCCTGGGAACTCCGCCTACTGGTCTCCCCCGTCGGCGAGGTCGCGATCCGGTTCCGGGGCGTCCGGGTGGCGATCCGGAGCGTCGCCGAGAGCGTGTACGCCGACCTCGAGGCACGCCCGGCACGCGGCTGGCACGGCCCGGTGCCGGACGGCTGGGTCGAGTGGACGACCGAGGTGGTGCGGGCAGCGGCCTACGGTGACCTCGGCGGACTGCACCTGGCCGACGACGCGAGCGACGTCGACGACGTCGATCCCCGCTGGGGCTTCGCCCCACTGCACGCCGCCGCGTGGTTCGACCACCCCGAGATGCTCGAGGAACTCCTGCGCCGCGGCGCGACCCTGCAGCTGGAGGACACCGAGGGGCGGACACCGCTGACGCTGGCGATCGACCGCGACGCGCGACGGGCGGTCGACGTGCTGGTCGGAGCGGGTGCCGACCTGGAGGCTCGTGACGGCGACGGCAACACACCGATCGTCCGCGCTGCGTGGGGTGGGCACGCCGCGATCGTGCGTGCGCTCGCCACCGCGGGTGCGGACACCAGGGCGCGCGGGTCACGGGGGGCGACGCTGCTGATCGCGGCCGTCGACTCCGGCGACCTCGACACGGTCCGGGTCGTGCTGTCGCTCGACGTCGACCGGGACGCCGTCGACGACGAGGGCTCGAGCGCCGTGGACCGCGCGGAGCTGCTCCGCGAGACGGCCGTCGCCGACCTGCTCGCCGCGGCCTGATCGCGGCCCGCACCACGGCCCGTGCCCCGGTCAGGTGCGGGGCGCACGGAAGCGCGGCGGACGGGAGCAGGGCCTCCCGTCCGCCGCGCGCCTGCGGTGTCGACCGTCCTAGACGGTGACCTGCTCGATGGCGTTCGCCTGCGCGACCCGCCCGTACCAGCGCGCGGAGTCCTTCGGCGTGCGCTCGAAGGTCTCGCGGTCCCACGCGACCAACCCGAACGTCGGGCGGAAGCCGGAGGCCCACTCGTAGTTGTCCAGGAGCGACCAGTGCTGGTAGCCCAGGACCTCGATACCGTCCTCGATGCAGCCGTGGATGCCCTCGAGGGCGCCCTGGGTGTACGCCTGCCGGCGGGAGTCGTCAGCGGTGGCGATGCCGTTCTCGGTGATCATCAGCGGGACGCCACCGGAGAGCTCCCACGCGCTGCGGAGCCCGTCGGCCGAGGCCTCGGGGTAGAACTCCCAGCCGGTCAGGGTCGTCTCGACGTCGTCGGCGACGGGCAGGGGCCCGTCCGGACCGATGAACGTGCGGGTGTAGGCCTGCACGCCCAGGAAGTCGTCGCCGGCGGCCTGCTCGAGGTACCAGTCGTCGCGCGGGTACCCGTACTCGCGGAGCATGGCGTCCGCCCCGGGCTCGCCGGACGACTTGAAGGCCTGCGTCGCGATGGTCCACCCCGACTGGAGGCCCGACACCTGTGACAGGACCTCGCGCGACCGCTTGTGGCTGGCCAGCAGGGCGTCGGCGACCCCCAGGTCCGGGTTCGGCAGGCCGAACGCCACCAGGTTGGCGGCGTCCTCGCCGCCGGCGAGCATCGCAGCGATGTTCGGCTCGTTGATCGTGCAGACGTAGCGGACGCCGTCCTGCACCACGGGGAGCGCGGCCTCGGTGTAGCGGGCGAACAGGTCGGCGGCGTCGGGTGCCCGCCAGAAGCCGTCGCGTTCGAACCAGCGCGGCACGGTGAAGTGCATGAGGGTGACGATCGGCTCGATGCCGAACTCGTGGCAGGCATCGACCATGCGGCGGTAGTGGTCGACCTCGGCACGGCTGACGAACCCGCGCTCGGGCTCGATGCGGGCCCACTCGATGCTGAACCGGTAGGAGTTCAGCCCGAGCTCGGCCGCGATGCGGATGTCCTCGCGGTACCGGTGGTAGCTGTCCGCCGCGTCACCCGAGGGCTCGACGATGGTGGTGTCCGGCTCGTGCTCGTGCACCCACCAGTTGCTGTTGACGTTGTTGCCCTCGATCTGGTGGGCGGCGGTGGCGGCACCCCAGAGGAAGCCGTCGGGGAACTGCAGCGTGGAGATGATGGTGCCTTTCAGTGCTTGTTCGAGTCAGTGCTTGCTCAGGAAGGCGTCGAAGACGGCGACCGTCCCGAGCGGGTTCTCGACCTGGGGGCCGTGGTAGCTCGCGGGGATGACGACGTACTCGGCGCCGGTCTGCTCGGCCATCGCCCGCTGCCACGGGATCGGCCAGGCGTTGTCCCACTCGCCGTGGGCGACGAGGACCGGCAGGCCCGTAGCGCGCAGGGCGTCGGAGGCGTCGGTGTGGTCCTCGAGGATGTGGCCACCGGCGACGACGCTGAGCGGGCTCGTCGCGTCGAAGCGGTCGCGCACCATCCGGACGTCGTCGGGCAGTTCCTCGTCGGGCCGGTACGCCCAGAGCGGGTTCGTCGAGTCGAACAGCTGCCGGAGGTTCCCGCCGGTGTCGTGCAGGATCGTCAGCTCGGCGACCTTGCGGTACGGCCACCCGTGCGGCCCGGAGCAGAACTGCACGACGTCGCGGAACGCCGACGGGTCCTGGAGCGCGGCGGCCCGGACGATCACACCGCCGAGCGAGTGCCCGACCAGGTGCACGGGGGCACCGTCGTCGAGCAGGCGCGCGACCCGGACGACGTCGGCGGCTTCTTCGTCGAGGGAGTAGTCACGGGGTTCGGTCGGCGCGGCCGAGTCGGCCTGACCGCGCCGGCTGATCGCGACCGCGGTCCACCCGGCGTCGCGGAGGACGGGCAGGAAGGTCCGCCAGTCCTCCTTCGAGCCGGTGTACCCGGGGACGATGAGCACGGTGCCCTTCGACACCCCCTCGGGCACGATCCGGTAGGCCGTGAGCCGCCCGACCGGGACGTCGATCCCGACGACGTCGACGCCGTCCGGGGTGGGCAGGTGTCCGAACGGCGGGACCGTCGGGAAGTCGTGCAGGTTCGTCATGCGCGCAGGGTCCTCCGCGGGTTGGGAACGGCGTCGAGGAGGGCGATCGTGTACGGGTCCTGCGGGTCCTGCAGCACCTGGGCCGTGTGCCCCCGCTCGACCACGGCACCCTCGTGGAGCACCATGATGTCGTCCGTGATGAGCCGCGCACTCAGCAGGTCGTGCGTGATGTAGAGGAGCGAGACGCCCCACTGCTCGCGGAGGTCCTCGAGCAGCGCGAGCACACCGGCACGCAGCGTCACGTCGAGCATGGACACCGGCTCGTCGGCGATGATCACCTGCGGGTCGCTCGCGAGCGCCCGGGCGATCACCACGCGCTGCCGCTGCCCGCCGGAGAGCTGGTGCGGGAGCTTCTGGGCGAACTGCTCGACCGGGGTGAGCCCGACCGTCTCGAGCAGCTCGAGGACCCGACGCCGGGCATCGCGCCCGGTGAGCCCGGTGTAGTTCGCGATCGGCCGGGACAGCGTGTACTCGACCGTGTGCAGCGGGTTGAGCGCCGAGTACGGGTCCTGGAACACCATCTGGACCTCGGAGCGGAGGTCTCGCAGGCCGCGCTTGCCGAGGCGGGCGACGTCGAGGTCCCCGAACCAGACGGTGCCGGTGGTCGGCTTCTCGACGCCGGTGAGCAGCTTCGCGATGGTCGACTTGCCCGAACCGGACTGGCCGACCAGGGCGAGCGACTGCCCGGGCTCGAGGGTGAACGACACGTCGCGCACGGCCTGCACCGGCTGCTCACCGCGTCGGGGAGCCGGGTAGGTCTTCACGATGTGGTCGACGACGATCGGGTTGCGGGCGGCACTGCGCTCGCGGGACCCGACGGTACTGAACGACGAGGTCGTCTCCTGCCGCTTCTCGCCGGCCTCGGCACGGAGCGAGCGGTCCGGGAAGCCCGGCAACGACACCACCTCGGCGCGGGGGTCGGCGTAGTGCGACAGGAGCATCTGCGTGTACTCGTCCTGCGGGTCGCGGAGGATCTCGCGGGAGCCGCCGTCCTCGACGATCCGGCCCTCGTGCATCACGAGGACGCGCTCGGTGGCCTCGAGGACGATGCCGAGGTCGTGGCTGATCAGGATCGCCGTGAAGCCCTCGGTGCGCTGCAGCTCGATGATCGTGTCCATCACGGCGTGCTGCACGAGGACGTCGAGCGCCGTCGTCGGCTCGTCGAACACCATGAGCTGCGGCTCGAGCGAGAGTGCCAGGGCGATGGAGACGCGCTGCCGCATGCCGCCGGAGAGCTCCCCGGGGAACCGGGCGAGCATCGACGTCGGCAGCTTCACCTTCTCGATGAGCTCCTTCATCCGGGCGTCCCAGCGGTCGCGCGACACGTGGCCGTGCGCCTTGAAGACGTCGATGAAGTGGTTCCGGATGGTGCGCACCGGGTTGAGCGCGTTCATGCCGGACTGCAGCACCATCGCGAAGCCGCCCTGCCGCTGCTGGCGCAGGGCTTCGTCGTCGAGGTCGCGGATGTCCTTGCCCGCGAAGACGATGCTGCCGCCGTTCGTGCGCGCCGGCGGCTTCTGCAGCCGGGTCAGCGCGTAACCGAGCGTCGACTTGCCGGAACCGGACTCGCCGACCAGGCCGACGAACTCGCCCTTCTTCAGCTGGAACGACACGTGGTCGACGGCCTGGACGGCGCTCTGGCCGGCCGATTCGTAGACGACCGACAGGTCGCGGACGTCGAGCAGGACGGAGGCGTCGCCCTGGTCGTGACGGGCGTCGGACTGGAGGCCCGTGGCGGCGCCGGTGGGCGCCTCCAGGCCGTCTGCCGGGTGCGTTTCTGGCAAGCCGCTCATGCGCGCTTCTCCTTACGGGGCCGTGCGCCGTCGCGCAGCCGCGGGTTGGACACGGCGTCGACGCCGAAGTTGATCAGGGTGAGGCTCATCGCGAGCAGCGCGATGCAGAGACCCGGCGCGAAGAGCAGGATCCACTGCCCGGTGAGGAGCGCGTTCGAGTTCTGCGCCCAGTACAGGATCGTGCCCCAGCTGACGATCGACGAGTCGCCGAGTCCGAGGAACTCGAGGCCCGCCTCGGCGAGGATGGCGCTGGTGGCGGCCCCGAAGAAGCTGCCGACGATGAGGCTCGTCATGTTCGGCAGGATCTCGCGGAACACGATGCGGGTCGCGCCCTCACCGGAGAACTGGGCGGCGGTGACGAAGTCCCGGCCGCGCAGCGACTGCGTCTGCGAGCGGAGCACGCGAGCGCCCCACGCCCAACCGGTCACGACGATGACCGCGATGATCACCGCGATGCCGCCGTTCTGCAGGTAGGCGGCGATGACGATCATCAGGGGCAGACCCGGGATGACGAGGAACAGGTTCACGATGAACCCGATGACCTCGGCGATCCAGCCGCGGACGTAGCCCCAGCTGAGGCCGATCGCGACGGCGACGAGCGTGGACAGGATGCCCGCGACCGCGCCGACCATGACCGAGATGCGGGCGCCGTAGATGATCTGGGACAGGACGTCCTCGCCGGCGGCGGTGGTGCCCATCCAGTGGTCGGGCGTCGCGTCGGCGGACCGGGCGAAGCCGTTCTGGCTGGCGCCGTACGGGGCCAGGAGCGGGGCGAAGACCGCGACGAACACGAAGACGCCGAGGATGATGATGCCGATCCGGGCCTTCTTGTTCGACCAGACGACGCCGAACTGGCGGGCGGCGGCGCGCCACTTGGACGGCGCTGCTTGTTCTTCCGTGTCTTGCGTTCGCACGGCGATGGTTGCGTTGTTGGTCATCGACGTGCCCCCGGGTGCTTGATGTGGGCGCAGCACGCCGCCTTCGTGATGTTGTTGGTCATCGGCGCGTCCTCGGGTCCAGGACGCCGTACATGACGTCCACGATGAAGTTGGCGATGAGCACCGACACGGTGATCATCAGGAAGAGGGCCTGCATGAGCGGGTAGTCCTGCCCGATGACGGCGTTGAACAGCAGGTAGCCGATGCCCGGGTAGCCGAAGACCTGCTCGACCAGGACGGAACCGCCGACCACGCCACCGAGCGCCAGCCCGAAGCCGGTCAGGTTCGGCAGGATCGCGTTGCGGGCCGCGTAGCGGATGGCGACGGTGCGTCCGCGGAGGCCGTTGGCCTCGGCGAAGGTCACGTAGTCGTCACCGAGGGTGTTGATCATCGCGTTGCGCATGCCGATGATCCAGCCGCCGAGGCTCGTCACCAGGATCGTGACCGCCGGCAGCACCGCGTGCTGCAGTGCGTCGCCGAAGAAGGCACCGTTCAGGCCGGGCGTCGTCGTCGCCGAGTAGGCGCCCGTGGTCGGGAACCAGTGCAGCACGTAGCCGAGGAAGAACAGCAGCAGCAGGGCGGTCCAGAAGTACGGGAACGTCGACATGAAGCTGCCCGACAGGGTGGGCAGTGAGTCGAGCCAGGTCCCGCGCTTCCACGCCGCCGCGACACCGATCAGGGTGCCGAGGACGAAGGCCAGGATCGTGACGACCCCGACGAGGATCAGCGTGTAGGGCAGGGCCTTCGACACGAGGTCACCGACGGGCTGCGGGTAGAACGTGTAGCTCGTGCCGAAGTCGAGGGTGATGACCTGGTGCAGGTAGCTGACGTACTGGTCCCAGAGGTTGCCGGTCGGCACCCCGAGCTGGGCCTCGATGGCCTTCTTGGTGGCGTCGGTGACCGGACCGTTCTGGCTGAGCTTCGCGAGTGCGGCGTCGGCCGGGCTGCCGGGCATCAGGCGCGGGAGCACGAAGTTCAGCGTGACCGCGGCCCAGAGGGTCAGGACGAAGAGGACGAGTTTCTGGAGGATGTACTTCACTTCTGGTCCTCCTGCTGCGCGGCGTCCTGCTCCTGCAGGATCTGCTTGCCGGCGGCGCTGTCGCGGAGCCGGAGCTTGGTGAAGATGAGCAGCGGTGCCGAGTCGTAGTTCTGCGGTGCCATGTAGGGGTCCTTCGCACTCGGCCAGCCGACGAACTTGCCGGTGTTGAACAGGCCCCAGAGCCCGCCGTAGTACATGCCGATGACGGGGAGCTCGTCGTAGACGGTCTGCTGCAGCTGGTCGAGGATCTCCTGCTGCTTCGCGGTGTCCGTCGTCGCCTTGTACTCGTCGAGGAGCTTCTGGGTGTCGGCGTCCTTGTACCGCTCGTAGTTGTTCACGGTCGACTTGCCGACGGGCTGGTAGAACTCGCTGCTGAGCAGGGAGTTGAACGCCTGGTAGACGTCGCCGTTGCCCATGCCGCCCATCGCCATGTCGAACGTGCCGTTGTTGATGTTCTGCTGGTACCCGGCGGGCTGCGGCGCCTGGATCGTCACCTTGATGCCGATGGCCGTCAGCTCGCGGCGGACCTCCTGCGCGGCGCGGAGCCAGTCGGAGTAACCGTTCGCGGTCATGATCGTGATGGCGAGCTGCTTGCCGTCCTTGACGACCTTGCCGCCCTGCACGGTGTAGCCGGACTTCCCGAGGTTGGCGAGCGCCGCCTTCGTGTCCTGCGTGATCATGCCCTTGTCGGGGATGTCCGGGTTGAGGTAGCGCTCCTGGTTCGGCAGGATCAGGCCGGTCTGGCCCGCCGCCGACAGGTTGCCCTCGGACGCGGTCTCGGCGATGGCGTCACGGTCCAGCGCGAGCGAGATGCCCCGGCGGACGTTGACGTCGTTGTACGGCGCCTTCGTGAGGTTCGGGATGAGGCCGATCACACCGCCGGCCGGGAACCACCACTCGTTCGTCTTCGACGCGGCGCCCCAGGTGCCCTTGACGTCGGAGATGAACGAGTACGCCCAGTCGTAGCCGCGGGTGACGGTGTCGAGCTGCGTGTTCGTCGCCGGCAGGATGAGGTGCTTGATGGCGATCTTGTCGGCCTGCCAGTACTTCGGGTTCTTGTTCATCGAGTACTGCTGGTCGGTGTAGTTGCCGAGGACGAACGGCCCGGTGCCGACCGGGTTCGGGTCGCGCCAGGTCGTCGGGTCCTTCACGCCGCCCCAGTGGTCCTCGCCGAGGATGTACGTCTGCCCGATGATCGTCAGGCTCGGGACGTCCTCGCTCTTGAGGTGGAAGACGACGTGGTCGCCGTCCTGCTCGATGCTCTTGATGTGCTGCCAGGCGCCCTTGACGTCCATGGCGGGGAACTTCTTGAGCAGGTCGAAGGTGAAGACGACGTCCTTCGCGCTGAACGGCGACCCGTCGGACCACTCGACACCCGAGCGGATCGTCATGTCGATCGTCTTCGCGTCGGGCTGGCTCCACGCGCTGGCGAGCCACGGGTTGCGCTTGCCGTCGAGGGGGTTCACCTCGATGAGGGGCTCGTACATCCACTTGGAGGCCGTGCGGGCGTTCGCGATGTACGGGTTGAAGTTGCGGTCGAACAGCGGGTTGCCGCGGTCCGCGTTGATGAGCATCGTGTCCTTGCCGATGGTGGGATCGGGTTCGGATCGGACCTGGATGCTGCAGCCGGTGGCCACGAGGGCCACTGCGGCGAGGCCTGCGATGGCCGCGACGAGGCGGCCTCGACGGCGGGGGCCTGGGTCACGCGTGCCGCGCGTGCGCTGTGGGGGAAGCGTCATTGCTCGGTCGACCTCCATGTCGATTCGGTACGTACTCAATGTATGCGCTTACATCGCGACGTGCAACTGCGGGTGTTGTTTCGCGGGGCGGCACGGTGCGAGGTGCGCCGACTGGTGCGAGGTTGCGGTCCTGAGGGAGGGCGGCGCACGGTGCAAGGTGCGCCGACTGGTGCGAGGTTGCCCGCTCTGTGCACTGCTACGGACTCGCATGGGGCGCGGAAGGTCGCACGGGATGCGGAAGGCTGCACGGTGCGGCCTCGCGACGGCACGCACGCCTACAGCGCGGGCGGGCAGCTCTCGCGCAGCAGCACCTCGACGGGCAGGCGCACGGCGCGCGGCGGCCCCTCGCGGCGTTCGAGCCGGTCGACGATCGCCAGGACGGCAGCACGGCCGAGCGCCCCCATCGGCTGGTGCACGGTCGTCAGGCGCGGCGACGAGAACCGACCGGCGTCGATGCCGTCGAACCCGGTCACGACGAGGTCCTCGGGCACGCGGAGCCCCCGAGCAGCGGCGGCGTCGAGCACCCCGAGCGCGGACTGGTCGTTCGAGCAGACGACGGCGCGTGGGACGTCGTCGGCCAGCAGCGACACCGCGAGCTCCCGCGCCCGAGCCCGCCCGAAGTCGCCGTGCACGGTGCGCACCGTCGAGGCCGGCACCCCGTGGTCGGCCAGCGCCGCGCGGAACCCCGCCGAGCGCTCCATGTCGTCGGGCGAGTCGATCGGCCCCGCCACGTACGCGAGGGACCGGATCCCCAGGCGCCCGATCACGTGCGACGCCAGGGTCCGCATGCCCGCGGCGTTGTCCACGCTCACCGAGTCGAACCCGTGCGAGCGCCGGTCGTCGGCGAGCACCACGACGGGGATGCGGCGGGCGACGTGCTCGAGCAGGTCGTCGGGCACGGTCTGCGCCAGCACGGCGAGCCCGTCGACCCGGCCGGCGACGTCGTTCACGATCACGTCGCGCGACGAGCCCCGCCCGGCGGCGACCATGAGCGCGAGCCCCCGCTGCCAGGCCTCGGTCTCGGCACCGCGCAGGACCTCGTCGAAGTACAGGTTGGACGAGAACGGCTGCGTCACGTGCCGCCGGTCGTCGACCACGCGGACGCCGCCGTCGGTGACCAGGTCCGGCCGCTCGTCGGGCACCACGTCGAACCCGGGCAGCAGCAGTCCGACGACGCCGGTGCGCTTGCCGGCGAGGGCACGGGCGTTGCCGGACGGGACGTAGCCGAGGCTCCGGATCGCCGCCTGCACGCGGTCCCGAGTGCCCTCGCGGACGGCGTCGGGTGTGCGGAGCACGCGCGAGACGGTGGCGATGGAGACGCCGGCCGCAGAGGCGACGTCGTAGACCGTGGGAGGTGCGGTGCGCTGGTCGGCCAACCCGTGCCTCCCCTTCGACGTCCGCTGGTGCCGCGCCTCGCGCTGTGCGGCCGGACCATCCTAGGCATGCCGTGTGCCGGGAGTTCTCCACACGGTGCCGGAAACGCTTGCGGGACAGCGGGGGTCGCGCGACACTGTTCCGACCTCAGTACGTCCCGTG
Organism: Curtobacterium sp. MCLR17_043; assembly: GCF_003224215.1. NCBI lineage: Bacteria > Bacillati > Actinomycetota > Actinomycetes > Micrococcales > Microbacteriaceae > Curtobacterium > Curtobacterium sp. MCLR17_043. The sequence goes on from NZ_QKLH01000013.1 coordinate 10,616, forward strand.
AGGAAGCGCACCAGCGGGCCGCGTGCCCGCACCGATCAGGTTGCCCACACACAGGGGAAGGACACGACATGTCACAGTCGACACGTTCCGGGAGCAAGCTCGCACTCCGCGCGAGCCACGACGAGGCCGAGGTGCGCGACGCGCTGCTCGAACGCACGGATTCGATCCGCACGTTCGACGACCTCGACGCACCGCAGGAGACGACGGACCTGCGCTAGCGGCTCGCGCCCGGCCTCCCCCCGGACACGGCCAGGAGGCCCGGGCAGGCGCCCGCAGACCGCTCACGTCAGCGCGCACTCAGCGCTCGGCCGCGCCCACGATCGTCATGCCTGCCCCGCGCAGGCGTCGGCGCTCCTGCGCGATCCAGCTGAGGAGCCGGTCGTTCGTGCCGGCGACGTGGGCGGCGACGAGGTCCGCTGCGCGGTCCGCGTCACCGTCGCGCACGGCGTCGATGATGGCGCTGTGCTCGTCCCAGGCGGCGTCGCGCGCCTCGGGCGTGCGGACCTCGATCCAGCGCGTGCGCTCGAGCCGCGTCAGGGCGTCGGCGATGGCGTCGGTGACGAACCGGTTGCCCCCGAGCGCGGCGAGGTCGAGGTGGAACGTCGACCCCATGCGGATGCCGGCCTGCTGGTCGGGGGTGGGCTGGAGCGCGTCGAGGTGCCCGCGGACCTCGGCCAGCTGCTCGGGGGTGGCACGCTGGACGGCCAACCGGACGGCAGCGGGCTCGAGGATGCCGCGGAGTTCGGCGAGCGAGGCGATCTCGTCGAGGTCGATCGGGGTGACCGTCCACGAGCGGCCCTCGTGCAGGATGAGTCCCTCGCGCTCGAGCCGCGACAGTGCGGCGCGGACCGGCGTGCGCGAGGCGTGGAACCGTGCCTCGAGCCCCCGCTCCGAGATGCGCTCCCCCGGTGCGATGTCGAGGGTCAGGATGGCCGCGCGCAGGTTGTCGTAGAGCTGGGCCGTCTGCGACACGGGCGCGGCGTCGGTCGTGTCGGTCACGGCGGACAAGCCTAGCGGCGTGACGGCGGGAATGGTATACCGTTCTGGTATACCAATCCGTTCCGCGATGGAACGACGACGAACGGCCGAGACGCATGCCCACGACCGACGCCCCGCAGCGATCCACCACGACGACGCCGGTCTCCGCCCGCGCCTGGACGATGCTCGCCCTCGGGGTTGCGGCCCAGGCGGCGGGGACGCTCGTCGTGTCCGCGCCGGCGCTCCTCATCCCCCACCTGCTCAGCCGCGGCACGTCCCTGCCGGCCGCCGGGCTGCTCGCGGCCGCCCCGACCTTCGGCATGGTGCTGACGCTCATCGCCTGGGGCGCGATCACCGACCGGTTCGGCGAGCGCGTCGTCATCGCCGGCGGTCTCGTGCTCACCACGCTGGCCGTGGTGGGCGCCTGGCTCGCTGCGGGCGACCCGGTGCTGCTCGGGTTGGCGTTCCTGGCCGGTGGGATGACGAGTGCCTCGACGAACGCCGCGAGCGGTCGGGTCGTGGTGGGGTGGTTCCCGAAGGAGCGCCGGGGGCTCGCGATGGGCATCCGGCAGATGTCGCAGCCGCTCGGCGTGACGCTCGCGGCGGTCACGGTGCCGCAGCTCGCCGAGGGCTCCGGGATCCGCACGGCCCTGGTCCTGCCGATCGTGCTGTGCGCCGTGCTCGCCGTCTGCTGCGCGATCGGGATCACCGACCCGCCACGCCCTGCCCGGGCCACGGTGGCGACGACGGCGACCGCGAACCCCTACCGCTCGAGCGGCTTCCTGTGGCGGGTGCACGCGGTGTCGGTCCTGCTCGTGGTGCCGCAGTTCACCCTGTCGACGTACGGGCTCGTCTGGCTCGTCGGCCTCGGCTGGTCGACACCGGCGGCCGGGCTGCTCGTCGGCGCCGCGCAGTTCGTCGGGGCGATCGGCCGGATCCTGGTCGGTGGCTGGAGCGACCGTGCCGGATCGCGCGTCGGCCCCCTGCGCATCGTGGCGGTGAGCGCCGCGGTGGTGATGGCGGTGCTCGCGGTCGTCGACGCGACGCACCTGGCCGGGGCCGCGGTGTTCCTGGTGCTCGCGACGAGCGTGACGGTCGCCGACAACGGGCTGGCGTACACGTCGGTCGCCGAGGCGGCGGGGCCGTTCTGGTCCGGCCGGGCGCTCGGGGCGCAGAACACCGGGCAGTTCATCGCGGCGAGCGCCGTCGGTCCGGGCATCGGGGCGCTGGTCGGTGCGCTCGGGTTCGCGGCGTCGTTCGGCATCGTGGCGGTGCTCCCGCTGCTCGCGGTCCCGCTGGTGCCCCGACGCGACCGCTCGCACGACTGACCGTCCGCAGGACTGACTGCGAACGGCCCCGTCGGTCGGCTCCGCCCGTCGCGCCCGTCACCCCTGTTCGTGGTCCGCACGCTCGGGGTCGTCCTGGGAGTCCCGGCGGCGGTCCTGCATGAGCTCCTTCGTCCGGAGCAGGCGCAAGGCCGTCACGAGCACCAGCCCGCCGAGGACGTTGAACAGCAGCGTGTAGCCGAACCAGCCGAGCCACTGCCCGTAGGTGATGTCCGCGCCCGACTGGATCGCACCGAAGACGAGCAGCGAGTCGAGGATCGAGTGGAAGAGCTGCAGCCCGGCGAGCAGGAAGCCTCCGGCGACGGCGGCGACGAGCTTCGCGGGGTCCGAGTCGGTGCCCTGCTGCATCCGCGTCATCAGGGTGATGGTGCTGCCGCCCAGGACCGCCAGCACGATGCTCTGCAGTCCGAACGGCGCGTCGACGTAGTGGTGCGCCGACTCCGAGAGCGTGGCGTGCCACTGCGGGAACGCCTGGACGACGAGCCACATGAACACCCATCCCCCGGCCAGGTTCGCCACGAGGGTGCCGCCCCACAGTCGCACGAGCTGCAGCACGGTCCCCTCGCGGGCGACCACGGCCGCGACCGGCATCAGGAAGTTCTCGGTGAAGAGTTCGCTGTGCGCCAGGTGCAGTGCGATGAACCCGATGCCGAAGGCCAGCCCGGCGAGCAGGTGGCTGTCGGTCTCGGTGAGCACCGCGAGGTACGCCATCACCCCGAGACCGACCTCGAGGCCGCCGAAGAACCCCGTGACGATGACGGCCCGGGTCGTCCGTTGCAGCCGCTCCGCGCCCTCCTCGATGGTCGCGTCGAAGGACTCCGCGAGTTCGTCCTCCACGGGTGCGTCACTGGTGCCGAGCTCACGTCGGCGGTCGTCGGTCATGGCCGGGACGCTATACGCGGCCGTCGTGGCGGCCCGCAGGATCGCGCCGAGACGGACGGGAGGCCCGGTGCCAGCCGGCACCGGGCCTCCCGTCCGTCGTCCGGTCACCACTCAGGCGGCCGGCACCGCCGGTCCCACCGGCCACCGCAGCAACGCCGCGGCTGGCGCGCCGTTCGGGAGCGACGCGGCGTTCACGAGCAGCAGCTCCGCGTCGGTGAGGGCGACCGCCCGGACGATCGCGCACACGGCCGGGACCGGTCCGATGACCGGTGCACCCGCCGCCTGCTCGGGTGCCGTGGCGATCCACGGCACCGCGCCCAGCGCGAGCAGGGTGCGGTCGCCGATCGCGGCGGCGTCGATCGCGACGACCGAGGCCTGCGCCTGCTGCAGCGCCTCGACGACGGACCCGAGGCCGGTGACCGTCTGGTTGTCCCCGCGGCCGACGTGCGTGCGGAGCAGGTCCTCGAAGTCGTGCCGACGGGTCGCGATGACCCGGGCGAGCGCGATGTCGACGTGCTCGACGAGCGCGGTCTCCGACGCATCCGAAGCCCGGGTGTCGACCGGGACCTCGGAGACGACGGCGCGTGCCTCGGTGGACAGCTGGTCGAGCAGGAGCCCCCGTGCGCGGATGTCCCCCGCGACCACGATGAGCTTCGGCTGCAGCCGCCGGAACGCCTCGTCGACGGCCGTGGCGACCTCGTTCTGGTTGTCGCGCCAGATCTCCTCGGTGTGGTGCTGCCACCGCAGGTGCGACCAGCCGCCGCCCTGGAACTTGTGGAGCGTGTCGGTGCGGCCCTGCACGCGCTGCTCGTCGCGACGGTCCGGCACGTCGGCGTGGCCCAGGCGGTAGGCGCGGTAGCCACCACCTTCGCGACCGACCTCGACGATCAGGAACGGCAGGTCGAGCGGCCGGTGTGCCAGGAGCGGCAGCAGGTCGGGCACGGGGTCGTGGCCGATCGACGTCGGGGCGTGCATCGCCCCGGGCAGGACCTCGCTGAGCACGAGTTCGCCGTCGTGCACGAGCACGTACCGGCTGACCGGCGCCGGCACCCCGGGCGTCTCCTCGAGTTCGGCCATCACGGTGTCGATGACCTCGGCGTCCGCCCCGGCCGACCGCAGCACGTCCTCGGCCTTCCGGCGCTGCAGGGCGGCGAGGTGCTGCGGGTCCTCACGGTCACCGGACGCGTCGACGTAGGCCCACGTCCACGTGCCCCCGCGCTTCAGGCGTTCGGCGATGCCGGACTGCAGGTGCGGCGCGTCATTCTGCGTCAGAGCCATCGGTGCTGCCCTCCCCGGTCTCGGTGCGGTACACGGTCGCGTCGGCTCCGTCGCCGTCGCCGGTGGGCAACGGGTCGGCACGGTCGGCGTCGTCCTCGGGGAGCACGTCGGTGGTGTCGTCCTGCAGCTCGCCCTCGAGCTCGCCGTCGTAGCCCGACGCGGCGAGGGTCTCCGGGCCGTCGGTGTCGTCGGGGACCGGCTCGGACTGCCGGAACTCCTCGACGTGGGCGTTGCTGCCGTGCCCCTGGACGATGCTCTGCGCCTCGTGCGCCAGCTGCTCGTCGAGTTCGGGGCGATGGGTGGTGTTCCCGCGTTCGGTCATCGCTTCTCCTCCCGGTCGTGCCACCGGCGGCCTTCGCCGTCCGGGGCGTCGGTGTCTGCTCTGTGACCCCACGGTCCGCGCCCGGGCCTGGGGCCGTTCCAAGGTGCGCCGGGAACGCGCAGTGTCGGTACGGTCACGAAACCACAACGGCGTTCGGTTCTGTGATTGGGTGTCGACAACCCCGATCAACGACGAACGGAGTGCGGCAATGGCGCCACGACCACGACCCATCACGAGACGACACCTGTTGGGCTTCGGCCTCGGCACCGCGGCGGCGGGACTCCTCGCCGGCTGTGCGGTCCCGGGCTCGACCAACGTCAACAAGGCGGCCCTCGTGCCCGCCGCGGCCTCGGGTGAGACCGTCCAGCTCACCTACTGGGCCTGGCTCAAGGACCTGCAGAAGGTCTGCGACGTCTGGAACAGGACACATCCGGACATCCAGGTGTCGGCGAACTGGATCCCCGGCGGCAACAGCGGCGGGTACCAGAAGATGTACTCCGCGCTCGCGGCCGGCGGCGGCCCGGACATCGGGCAGGTCGAGCTCCGGCAGATCCCCGAGTTCATGCTCGCGAACGGCCTGGTCGACCTGGCCCGGTACGGCGCGAAGGACTTCGAGTCGAAGTACGACGAGGCTGCGTGGGCGCAGGTGTCGTTCGTCGACGGCATCTACGGCATCCCGCAGGACACCGGCCCGATGGGGTTCTACTACCAGACCGCGATCCTCGAGCAGGCCGGTGGCGAACCCCCGACGACCTGGGACGAGTGGCGTGACCTGGCCGACAAGGTCCGGAGCACCGGGAAGCAGAACTACCTCGAGGTGTTCCCGGTCGCCGACGCGTCGCCGTTCGCCGCGTACGCACAGCAGGCCGGCGCGCGCTGGTTCAAGGTCGACGGCGACGAGTGGGTCGTCGACATGACCGACGACAAGACCCTGATGGTCGCGGACTTCTTCGACGGCGTGATCGACGACAAGCTCGTCGACACGAGTGCCGGCGCGTACTCCCCCGGGTGGTACGCCGCGGCCGCGAGCGGCAAGATCGCCGCGGTCACGAGCGCGAGCTGGGGTGACGCCCTGATCGAGTCGGTGCAGGGCGGCGAGGGCAAGTGGAAGGTCGCCCCGATGCAGAAGTGGGGCGCCGACGGCTTCGGCTCGAGCGCCATCGGCGGTTCGACGGCCGCGGTGCTGGCGAACGCGAAGCACCCGAAGGAGGCGCTCGAGTTCATCACGTGGATGACCACCTCGAAGGAGGGCATCGACGCGATGATCAAGCACTGCGGCATCGGCTGGTCGCCCGCCGTCGACTACATCGGGGCGCAGCGCGAGAAGCCGTCGAAGTGGTTCTCCGGCCAGAACTACAACGAGCACGTCTTCGTGCCGGCCTCGAAGGAGCAGAACATCGACTGGTCGTGGTCCCCGGTGACCCAGTCGGCCTTCACCAGCCTGCAGAACCAGTTCCGCCGCAAGCTCACCTCGGGCCTGAAGCTCAGTGACGCCGTGGAGCTCGCACAGCGGGAGATCGTCCAGTCCTTCAAGGACAAGGGCCTCAGCGTCAGGACGGCACGATGACCCAGCAGACCACCACCAGGCAGTCCACCGGCCGACCGGCCGGCGGGACGCCCGCGTTCCGCACGAGCACGAAGGCCACGAGCGCGCAGAAGCGTGCCCCGTGGATCCTGCTCGCCCCGTTCCTGGCCCTGTTCCTGCTGACGTTCGTCATCCCGATCATCAGCGCCCTGTTCCAGTCGTTCACCACCGTCGACCGTGAGGGCCTGTTCGGCGAGGACGGTGTGGTCGGCCGGTTCGCCGGGTTCGACAACTACGCGATCGCCCTGCAGGACAGCGGGTTCGTCGCCTCGATCGGCCGCATGCTGCTGTTCGGCATCGTCCAGGTCCCGGTGATGATCATCGCCTGCACGATCCTCGCGCTGCTGCTCGAGTCGGCGAGCGCCCGCTGGCCGGGCTTCTTCCGGGCGATCTACTTCATGCCCTACGGCGTCCCGGGCGTCATCGCCACGATCCTGTGGTCGTTCCTGTACGTGCCCGGTCTGTCGCCGATCGTGTCGCTGCTGCAGTCGATGGGGCTGCAGCCGGACTTCCTCGGCGCCAACAGTGTGCTGTGGTCGATCGCGAACATCGTCACGTGGACGTACACCGGCTACAACATGCTCATCATCGTGGCGCAGCTGAAGTCCATCCCCGGCGAGGTCTACGAGGCCGCCAAGGTCGACGGCGCGAACGCGTTCCAGGTCGCGTGGCGGATCCAGATCCCGCTCATCGCGCCGGCCCTGGTGCTCACGACGGTGTTCTCGATCATCGGCACCCTGCAGCTCTTCGCGGAGCCGCAGATCCTGTCGACCGTCGCCCCGGCGATCGACACCGAGTACACGCCGAACTACGCCGCCTACACGAACGCGTTCGCGTTCAACGAGTACGGCGTCGCGAGTGCGCAGGCGGTCATCATCGCGCTGGCCGCGTTCATCCTGTCGTTCACGTTCCTCGCGCTGACGAACCGACCACCCAAGGACGAACGCGACCGCCGCAAGCGCGCACGGCGCGACGGCCGGGAGGCCCGCACCGCGCTCCAGACGCGCGCTGCGGCGGGCAGCACGGTCACCACCCAAGCCGACCCGGGCCTCTCCCCAACGGCACGGCCGGAACGTCGCTCCGCAAGCTCCGCGACGCTCCGGAACCGGCCACCGGGGGCCCAGGCCGGTCGCGTCGCGACCACCGAAGGGACTGACCGATGACCAGCGAAGCCATCGAAGCGCCGGCCACGGCGAAGACCGCCGTCCCCGTCGACACCACGTCGATCAGTGCGCACCAGCGCCGCAAGCTCGACCGGTCGACGCGCTCGCAGATCGTCGTCACGGGGATCCTCGTCGTCGTCGCGCTGTACTTCATCGTCCCGCTGTACTGGGTCGTCATCGCCGCGACGAAGACCACGGGCGCGCTGTTCTCGACCAACGGGTTCTGGTTCGGCGGCGAGTTCGCGCTCTGGAGCAACCTGCAGCAGGTGTTCACCTACGACGGCGGCATCTTCGTCCGGTGGATCGCGAACAGCATCCTGTACTCCGGCGTCGGTGCGGTCCTGGCCACCTACTTCGCCGCGGCCGGCGGGTACGCGCTGGCGAAGTACGACTTCCGGGGGCGCCAGTTCGTGTTCGGCACGATCCTCGGCGGCGTGCTCGTGCCCGGGACCGCGACGGCACTGCCGCTGTTCCTGCTGTTCTCGTCGATGGGCCTGACGGACACGTACTGGAGCGTGCTCATCCCGAGCCTGGTGTCGCCGTTCGGCCTGTTCCTGTGCCGGGTGTACGCCGCCGCGTCGGTGGACACCACCCTGCTCGAACAGGCTCGCATCGACGGTGCCGGTGAACTGCGGATCTTCCACACCGTGGTGCTCCGGCAGATGACCCCGGCGCTCGTCACCGTGTTCCTGTTCCAGGTGGTCGGGATCTGGAACAACTTCTTCCTGCCGCTCATCATGCTGGCAGACCAGAAGCTGTACCCGATAACACTGGGTCTGAACAACTGGCGCTCGCAGGTCGACCGCCTGCCGGAGTTCTACCAGCTCACCACCGGCGGGGTGCTCGTCTCGGTCATCCCGCTCGTCATCGCCATCATCGTCCTCCAGCGCTTCTGGCGTGGAGGCCTCACGGAAGGATCGGTCAAGGGTTGACCCGCTCCGCACTCTCGTCCACCGCACCCGGCTCCGACTCGCGGCTGGCACCTCGTGCCTGGCTGCACACCGATGCCCCGTCCCTGTCACTGAACGGGGACTGGCGGTTCCGGTGGTCGCCCGTCGCCTCGGTCTCCGAGGACTTCGCGACCGAGGGTGGGGAGGACGACGACCCGGCCTGGGGCGAGCTCCCGGTGCCGTCGCACTGGGTGCTGCACGGCCACGGCGCTCCGAGCTACACGAACCTGCAGTACCCGTTCCCGATCGACCCACCGCACCCGCCAGAGGAGAACCCGACCGGTGACCACCGCCGCACGTTCGAGCTGCCGTCGTCGTTCGACGGTGCCGGCCGGGTCCTGCTGCGGTTCGACGGGGTCGAGTCGCACTTCCGGGTGTGGCTGAACGGGACGCTCGTGGGGTGGTCGACGGGCTCCCGCCTGGCGACCGAGTTCGACGTCACCGAGCTGGTGCGCCCGGGAGCGAACGAGCTCGCGGTCCGGGTGCACCAGTGGTCGGCGGCGTCCTACCTGGAGGACCAGGACCAGTGGTGGCTGCCCGGCATCTTCCGCGACGTCACCCTGCTCGCCCGACCCACGGCGCCGATCGACGACGCGTTCGTGCGCGCCGGTTGGCGGGCGACGCTCGGCACGGCTGCCTCGTCCGGCACCGCGGCGTCGGGACGGCCGGAGACGGGGACCGGCACGATCACGTTCCCGACGCTCGACGCGGTGTTCCCGGTGCGGTTCGCGGTGCCCGACCTGGGCGTCGACGTGACCTGGGCCACGGCGGACGACGTCGCGCCGGTCGAGGTCGAGGGCGTCGAGCCGTGGAGCGCCGAGCTGCCGAAGCTGTACGACGCGACGCTGTCGACCGGCTCCGCGGCGGCCGGCGCGTCCGTTGGCTCCGACGGGGAGACCGTCTCGCTCCGGCTCGGGTTCCGCACCGTGTCGATCGTCGGCGACCGGTTCCTGGTGAACGGCGAGCGCGTGGTGTTCCACGGCGTGAACCGGCACGAGACCCACCCCGTGCGCGGCCGGGTGTTCGACGAGGAGCACGCCCGCGCCGACATGGCGCTGATGAAGCGCAACAACGTCAACGCCATCCGCACCTCGCACTACCCGCCGCACCCCCGTGTGCTCGACCTGGCCGACGAGCTCGGGTTCTGGGTGATCCTGGAGTGCGACCTGGAGACCCACGGGTTCCTGTTCACCGACTGGGTCGGCAACCCCTCCGACGACCCGGCGTGGGCCGAGGCCTACCTCGACCGCATCGCCCGCACCGTCGAGCGCGACAAGAACCACGCATCGATCGTGATGTGGTCGCTCGGCAACGAGTCCGGCACCGGCCGGAACCTCGCGGCGATGTCGCAGTGGGTGCACGACCGCGACGCCGAGCGCCCCGTGCACTACGAGGGCGACTACACGGGCGAGTACACCGACGTCTACTCGCGGATGTACCCGACGCTGCAGGAGACCGAGTCGATCGGCGGCGGCACCCCGACGCCCCTGCTCGGCTGCGGCCCGGCCGAGGCCGCACGGCAGCGGTCGAAGCCCTTCATCCACTGCGAGTACGTGCACGCGATGGGCAACGGCCCGGGGCAGATCGCCGAGTACGAGGCCCTGGTCGACCGGTACCCGCGGCTGCACGGCGGGTTCGTGTGGGAGTGGCGGGACCACGGCCTGCTCGCGAAGACGCCCGCCGGCGAGGACTACTACGCCTACGGCGGGGACTTCGGCGAGGTCGTGCACGACGGCAACTTCGTGATGGACGGCCTGGTGCTGCCCGACGACACCCCGACGCCGGGGCTCGCCGAGTTCGCCGCCGTCGTGGCCCCGATCCGGCTCGCGGTCTCGGACACCACGGTGCTGGTCGAGAACCGGTACCACTCGGCCTCGACCGCCGGGCTCCGGCTGTGCTGGACCCTGTCGCGGAACGGCGTCGTCGAGGCCTCGGGGCGCCTGTCCACGGGCATCGTCGCCGCCCGGGAGTCGGCGACGGTCCCGGTGCCCTCCGAGGTGCTCGCCGCGGCCACGTCCGAACTCGCACCCGGCGACGAGCTCTGGTTCGACCTGACCGTGGAACTGGCGGGGCCGACCGCGTGGGCGGACACCGGCCACGTCGTCGCCCGCACCCAGCGGCTCGTCGTAGCGCGCGCGGCGGACGCACCACGGGCCTCCCGGCAGGGGTGGGACGGCGACCACCTGGGTGACGGCACCTTCAGTGCCCGCGGTGACCTGGTGTCCTGGAAGGGCCACGAGGTCGCCGGGCCCCGTCTGGAGCTGTGGCGTGCACCGACGGACAACGACAGCCTGGCGTCACAGGGCGGCTACGAGACCGCGGACCCGGTGCTCACGCACGGGGTCGGCGACCCGACCGCTCCCCCGTCGGCGACGCGCTGGCGCGACCGAGGGCTGGACCGGCTGACGCACCGGCTGGTGTCGGTGTCGCGCACCGACTCCGGTCTGGAGCAGCGTGTCCGCGTCGCGGCGGCGAACAGCGGGTGGGGGCTCGAGGTCACGCACCGCTGGACCCTGACGTCCGACGGGCTCGTGCTGCAGACCGACGCCGTGCCGTTCGGCGCCTGGGACGTCACGTGGCCGCGGATCGGGGTGCGGTTCGACCTGCCTGCGTCGCTGGCGGATGCGGACGCGACCTGGTTCGGGACCGGACCGCTGGAGTCGTACGCCGATTCCTCGCACGCTGCCCGTGTCGGCCGGTTCACCGCGCCGGTGCGGTCGCTCGGGGTGGCGTACTCGCGGCCGCAGGAGACCGGGCACCGGCCCGACCTGCGGGAGCTGTCGGTCGGGCCGTTCACCGTGTCGACGGTCGGGTCGCACCGTGCCGGGTTCACCCTGTCGCCGTGGACCGCACAGCAGATCGACCGCTCGGAGCACCCGTACGAGCTGCCCATGTCGGACCACCTGTACCTGTACCTCGACGCCGCGCAGCACGGGCTCGGCAGCCGGGCGTGCGGGCTCGACGTCCTGCCGGAGCACCAGCTCTGGCCGCAGGCGTTCAGTTGGAGCGTCGCGCTGGCGTAGGTCGGGGCGAGCAGCCCGCGGGTCGGCTCCGCGAGCTGGCCCGCGGGCTGCGCCCCGCTGCGGTCATCGCGCCCCGTCTCTTCGGGGCGCGATGACCGGGGCGGGGCGCGGCGCGGGCCGCGGCGCGCCGTGCACAACCGAAGTGCTCCTGAACCGCGGATCAACGCGGTTCGAGGTGGCTTTGGTTGTGCGGAGCGCGACGCCTACGCGCCGGCGGCCAGGGCGCGCAGGGCCTCGGGGTCGCTCGCGTTCAGGAAGTCGGTCAGGCGCTCGGCCTCGCCCGGCTCCTCGATCGCCTCGGCCGCACGCCGCAGGGCGAACAGCGCCCGCAGCACGCCACGGTTGGGCTCGTGTGACCACGGCACCGGGCCGACACCGCGCCAGCCGGCCTTGCGCAGGGCATCGAGCCCACGGTGGTACCCGACACGGGCGTACGCGTACGACTCGAGGGTCGCGCCACGCGCCCACGCCTCGTCGGCGAGCAGCGCCCACGCCAGGCTCGACGACGGGTAGGACACCACCACGCTGGCGACGGGGGCCTCCGCCTCGATCGCGGCGGTCACCTCCGGCTCGGCGGGCAGCAGGGTCTCGGGGTTCGACGACGGGGTCGGCAACAGGTTCTCCGGCATGCCCCCAGCCTGTCATCCCTTGCGGGTGCCCGTGTCACGGGATTACCGTAGAGGTCACCTCGTCGTCATCGCGGGGCCGCCGGGGCGGGAGACCGACCGGCGGAACGGATGGCGGACACGGGGGTCCCCCGACGGAAGCAGACGGATTGCTGTCGATCACCGGTACCGCTCAGCCCACGCGCTGACACCGTGATCGCGCGCCCCGTCGGGCGCTCCACCGCACCGCGGTGGCCTCGGTGTCGTGCGCCCAGCATCGACACCGGGAGACACCCCCATGCCCACCAGTCCGTCCGTCGTCCTGCACGACGTCACCTTCGCCTGGCCCGACGGCACCGTCGCGCTCGACCACCTCACCGCCGCCTTCGGACGTGGCCGGACCGGGCTGGTCGGGAGGAACGGGGCCGGCAAGTCCACGCTGGTCCGGCTCGCGACCGGCCGGCTCCACCCCACGTCGGGCAGCATCGCGACGTCGGGTCCCGTCGACCACCTGCCGCAGCGCCTTGCAACGGGGATCGACGACACCGTCGCCGACCTGCTCGGCATCCGGCCCACGCTCACCGCGCTCCGGGCCGTCCTGGCCGGCGACGCCACGGCCGCACAGCTCGAGGCAGTCGGCGACGACTGGGACCTGGAGGAACGGGCCGCCGCGGTGCTCGACCGGGTCGGGCTCGACGGCACCGACCTCGACCGGCCGGTGTCGACGCTGTCCGGCGGGCAGTCGGTGCTCGTCGCCGTCGCCGGGGTGCGGTTGCGCGCCCGGCCGATCGTGTTCCTGGACGAGCCGACGAACAACCTGGACCGCCGGGCCCGCGGGCTGCTCCTCGACCTGGTCGACGACTGGCGCGGAACCCTGGTGGTCGTCAGCCACGACCGGGAACTCCTGGAGCACGTCGACGAGACCGTGGAGCTCCGCGCCGGGTCGATGACGGTGTTCGGTGGGACGTTCAGCGCGTTCGAGGAGCACCTGGCCGTACAGCAAGCGGCCGTCGAGCGCGAGGTCCGGGTCGCCGACCAGCGGCACCGCACCGAGAAGCGGCAGCGCATCGAGGCGGAGACGAAGATCGCCCGACGTGCGAAGGCCGGCGAGAAGGCGGGCCGCTCGATGCCGAAGATCCTGGCGAACGAGCAGCGGAAGAAGGCGCAGGAGACCGCCGGTCGACTGCGCGTCGGGTACGCGGACGACGAAGCCGCCGCACTCGCCACCAAGCGCGAGGCCGAGCTCCGCCTGCGCGACGACGAATCGATCCACGTCACCCTGCCCGACCCGGACGTGCCGGCATCGCGTCGGATCGCCACCGTGACCGTCCGCGGACGGGACGTCATCGTGCAGGGGCCGGAACGGATCGCCGTCACCGGGGACAACGGCGTCGGCAAGTCCACCCTGCTCGAGCAGCTCGTCGGCGACTCCGCCGCGCGGGAGCACCCGCTGCCCGAGACCACGGCCGTCGCCCACGTCGACCGGATCGCGTACCTGCCGCAGCGGAAGGACAGTCTGGACGACACCGCCACGGTGCTCGACAACATGCGCCGGGACGCCCCGCACGTGCCCGTCGCCGAGGTCCGCAACCGGCTGGCGAAGTTCCTGGTGCGCGGGGACACCGTCGACCGCCCGGCCGGGGACCTGTCCGGCGGGGAGCGGTTCCGGGTGGCGCTGGCGGCCCTGGTGCTCGCCGACCCACCACCGCAGCTGCTCGTGCTCGACGAGCCGACGAACGACCTCGACCTGACGAGCGTCGACCAGCTCGTGGACGCGCTGCGGGCCTACCGGGGAGCAGTCGTCGTGGTGAGCCACGACGAGACGTTCCTGGAACGGCTCGAGCTCGACGACCGGATCGAGCTGCGGTAGCCGATGGTCGCCGTCAGCGTGTCAGCGCCGTCCGAACATCAGCGCCGTCGGGTCGGTCGGATCGCGAGCGACTCGACGGTGCCGCGCTCGGGCATGTCGACGACGGTGCGGACCGCGGCGGCCACGTCCTCCGGCGCCAGGTAGTAGTCCGTGTCGTAGGACTCCCCGAGCTTCGCCACGAGCTGCCGCTGCATGTCCGAGTCGGTCCGGCCCGGGTGCACGCTCGACACCCGCACGCCGTTCGCCCGCTCCTCTTCGCGCAGGGCGTCGGCGAAGGCCCGCAGCGCGAACTTCGACGCCGCGTACACGCCACCGCCGGGGCCCGAGTGGAACCCGGAGCCGCTGTTGATCGGCACGACGATGCCCCGCGCCGCCCGCAGTGCCGGGAGCGCCAGCCGGGTGAGCTCGGCGACCGCGAACACGTTCGTCGCGAAGACCTGCTCCCACACCGCGCGCGGGGTGTCGGCGACGGTGGTGCCCTGCTCGACACCGGCCGAGTGCACCAGGACGTCGAGCCGATCCGGCAGCGCGGGGACCTCGCCCGCGCCCAGGTCACCGACGAACGGCGCCGCGCTCGGCAGCTCCTGGACGAGGGCGTCCACGGCGTCGGCGGACCGGCCGCCGACGAGCACGTGATGGGTGCGGCCGAGGTCGGCGGCGATCGCGCGCCCGATGCCGCGGGTGGCTCCGGTCACCAGGGCGACCGGACGGTTCTGGAGCTGGTCTGTCGTCACGGAGGCCAGCCTACGGAAGCCGAGCCGGGCCTCCTGTGCGGTCGCGGCGACGACGCAGGACCGTCAGCGCGACGCCGGCGACGACCACCAGGCCCACGAGCGCCGCGATGCCCCACGGCGAGCCGGCGAGCGCCGCGACGACCGCCCAGAACACGGCGAGCCCGACCGTCGCGTACAGGAACGCCCAGGCCACGCACCCCGGCACCATCGCGATCGTGTACCGCCACCAGGCGACCCGTGCCAGCCCCGCTGCGGCGTTCATCACCGTCTGCAGGCCGACCACGACGAAGCTCACCGTCACGACGGGTAGCCCCCAGCGATCGAGCAGTGCAGAACCGCGACGGACAGCCGGCGAGCGCAGCCAGCCGCCCCACCGCGATCGGGACGCCCCCGTCACCGCGAGCCGCGCGACCCAGTACGTGGCCTGCGCACGGCAGAACACGATCACGAAGAGCGCGAGGACGAGCCACCGGAACGGGAGCCCCTCGAGGAAGGACGGCACGCTCGCACCGTAGCGCCCCGACCCGGAGAGCGCCCGTCAGCGGTGGTCGGACGAACCGCGGTCAGTCGTTGTCGACGCCCTGGCGGATGCGGATGCCCTCGAGCACGTCCTGCGCCCGCTTCTCGTCCTGCTTCTCGATCTGGCGGGTGTCGCGCTCGGGGAGCTGGATGTCCTCCTCCGCGCGGATGCCGGCCTGCAGCTCGCGGCCCCGCTCGATCTCGGCGTCGAACTCGGCACCGAAGAGCAGGGCGTTGTTCGTGATCCAGATCCACAGCAGGAACACGATGACCCCACCCAGGGAGCCGTACGTGGCGTTGTAGTTCGAGAAGTTCCCGACGTAGAACCCGAAGCCGACGCTCGCGATGATCCAGATGAGGAGCGCCAGGATCGAGCCGCCGCTGACCCAGGTGAACTTCGGCTGCTTGACGTTCGGCGACCAGTAGTAGAGCACTGCGACGACGATGATCGCGATGACGAGCAGGATCGGCCACTGCACGATCGACAGGACGGTGACGGCCACGTCGCCGAGGCCGATGACGTCGCCGAAGCTGCGGGCGAGCGGAGCGCTCACCAGCACCAGCAGACCGACCACGAGCAGGACGACGGTGGTGACGGTCACGCCGAGCATGGTCGGGCGGAGCTTCCAGATCGGGCGGCCCTCGCGGACGTTGTAGATCCGGTTCATGGCACGGCCGAACGCGCCGACGTAGCCGGAGGCCGACCAGAGGGCACCGAGGATACCGACGATGAACGTGATGGGGGCGGCGGGCGAGCGGACGAGCCCCTCGACCGGGTCGCGGATCAGTTCGACGACCTGCTGCGACCCGATGTTGCCGATGATCTCGAGGAGCGTGTCGATCGTCTTCTTCGGATCCGACACCAGGCCGAGGATCGACACGACCGCCAGCAGCCCGGGGAACAGCGCGAGCACGGAGTAGTACGTCAGGCTCGCCGCCAGGTCGGTGCACTGGTCGCTCGTGAACTCGCGCAGCGTCTTCTTCAGCGTGTAGACGAGCGTCGGCTTCTTGAGGTCGGTGGGGCTGTCGGGCTTCCGGGCGTCGTCCGGGTCCGGCTTGTGCTCTTCGTGCGCCATGTGCCTACCCTCTCGCCTTCACGGCCTGCTTCGACCGCTTGACCGCCTGCTTGCGGTTCTTGTTCGCCCGTCGCTGCACCGCCGCGATGCCGACCTGCTGCTTCACGCGGGCGCGGTGCGCCGGGTCCTGCTCGAGGGCTTCCTCGGCCGCCTTGGCACGCGCCTTCCGGCCCTTGCGGCCTGCCTGCGCCTGCTCCTTCGCCGAGGGGGCGTCGCCACGCGCGCCGAACGGCAGCAACGCGGTGAAGGCCGAGTTCGCCGGCGGCTGGGCCAGGTGCCCGGCGGGGCGGTTCCGCAGTGCGATGCCGAGGACGATCGCCGCGACACCGGTCAGCCCGGTGATGCCCATCGCCACCAGCGGCGTGGGGTCGCGGTGCCACCGCTGCTTCGTCTTGGCGACCGCGAGCCGCGTGCGGGCGGGCAGGTCCGCGCGTCGCTTCAGCTCCGTCACGGTGTCCGTGATGCCCTCACGGGTGCGCACGTTGGCGAGTTCGAGCTCGGGCAGACTGTCCTTGGCCATTCCCCATTTCGTACACGTCCCACCCGGGATCGTGCCCAGCAGGCCGCGTCTACCGTGCCGCACATGCTCTTCCGGGACGCCGCCGAGGGGATCCACCGCCTCGAGATCGCACACACCAACACGTACCTCGTCGAGACCGGCGATCGGTTGCTCGTCGTCGACGCGGGGTTGCCCGCCGCGTGGCCGCACCTGCAGCTCGCCGTGCACGACCTGGGCTACACGCCCGACCAGGTCGAGGGGCTCCTGCTCACGCACGGGCACTTCGACCACGTCGGCACCGCAGCACGGATGCACCGCGACTGGGGCACGCCCGTGTTCGTCCACCCGGGCGATCGGCACCTCGCCGCGCACCCGTACTCGTACCGGCCGCAGACGAACCGGTTCGGGTTCGTCGCGCTCCACCCGGGTGGTCTGCGCCCCCTGGGCCGGATGCTGCTGGCCGGTGCGGTCACCGTCGACGGCATCGCGGACACCGAACCGATGGAGAGCCGCGCCGACGTGCCGGGCAACCCGTGGATCATCGAGACTCCGGGGCACACCGACGGCCACGTGGCACTGCACTTCGCCGACCGTGACGCCGTGATCGCCGGGGACGCGCTCGTCACCTTCGACCCGTACACGGGCGGGATCGGACCGCGGATCGTCGCACCCGCGGCGACCTCCGACGTCGACACTGCGGTCGCGTCGCTCGACCGGCTCGCGGACACCGAGGCGAAGCACGTGCTGCCCGGCCACGGGCCGGGCTGGTCGCTCGGCGTGCGGCGGGCCGTCGCGCAGGCGCGGCGGGCGGCCGGCACCGCCTGACGCGCGAGCGACAGATCAGGCGGACCGCACCGGGTCTGGTTCGCCAAAGCGACAGTATGCCGCGAACGTTCCGCAACCCACTGTCGCTTTGACGCGGTGGGCGCGACCAGAGCCGGCTTGGAGGCGCGGTGCGGGCCCGCCCCGCGCCTCCAGGCCGTGGGTGGGTGCGGTCAGGACGGGACGACGACGTCCTCGGGCAGGCCGGACGCCGCGGAGCGGCCGGCGGCCTCCATCAGCGCGAGGCTCCGCAGGTTGTCACGACCGCTCGTCTCGGGGGCGGGGCCGCCCTGCACCGAGCGGGCGAACGCCTGCAGCCCGCCCTGGCGGTCGGTGTGCGCGAGCACGGGGAGCTCGACCGGCTCGGCGACGTCGTCCTGCGTGCGGCGGACGGTGACCCGGTCGCCGTCGACCGCGTTCGGCTCACCGTCACGGCTCGTGAACCAGAGCTCGCCGTCCTCGCCCTCGATGCTCCACTCCCCGGCCCAGGCGGTGCGCGGGCCACGGCTCAGCCAGCTGCCGCGGTAGTTGACCACCGTGCCGCCGTCGAGCTCGATGATCATCGAGGCGACCGCTTCGTCCTGGTACTTGCTGTAGGCGGGGTAGCTGGCCTTGGCGAAGACCCGGACGGCCTCTTGCCCGGTGATCATCCGGAGCAGGTCGAAGTGGTGGATCGCCATGTCGTTGATCATCGCGTGCGGGAACCGGTAGTGCGGGTACGTCTCGGCGGGCTGGTCGTTGTCCCACTGCCGGAAGTCGACGTTGATCGCGGAGACCTCGCCGACGACGTCCGCCTCGAGCATCTCCTGCACGACCCGCGGTGCCGGGTACCAGCGGTAGTTCTGGCTGACCTGCAGCACCAGGCCGAGCTCCTCGGCGCGACGGACCGCGGTGACGGCCTCGTCGGTGGTGTTGGCGAACGGCTTCTCGACCAGGACGTGCTTGCCGGCGTCGAGGGCCTCGAGCGCGAGCGGCACGTGCGTCACGGCCGGGGCGGTGATGACGACGGCGTCGGCCTCGACCGCGGCGAGCGCCTCGGTCAGGGACCCGAACGCCGCGGAGGCCGGGAGCCCGAGGTCGGTCCGCACGGCCTCGAGCGTCGGCGCCGACGGGTCGACGATCCCGACCACCTGCACTTCCGACACCTCTGGGATGGCGGTGCGGGCCCAGTTGCCGCCCCACCCTCCGAGACCGACGTGGATGATCCGGACGCTCATGCGCGCACTCCTTCGTGACTGCCGTCGTGACTGGTGACGCACCACGGACGCCGCGGTGCGTGCGTCCAGTCTGTCAGTGCGTGAAGGCGTACGCGATGAGTGCCATCGTGACGATGAAGCCCGCCAGGTAGTTGATCCAGAGGAAGCGCTTCCACCCGGCGTTCGCGGCCTCGGCACCCTGGTCCGTGATGTTCCACCACGGCAGCACGTTGAGCGCGTACGGGATGACCACGATCGCGGCGATCGGCCCGGGGAACGCCGAGAACAGCAGCGCGACGCCGGCGACCAGGTAGGCGACGAAGGCCAGGCGGACGGTGGCCCGGGCGCCGATCACGGTCGCGACGGAGCCGATGCCACCGGCACGGTCGGCCAGGACGTCCTGCACGGCACCGAACGCGTGCGAGGCCACGCCCCACAGGAAGAACGCGATGCACACGGCGACGAGTTCACCGGTCCAGTGCGGACCGGCGAGGGCGAGGCCGTAGATCGCCGGCGAGACGAAGTGGGTGCTCGACGTGAGCGAGTCGAGGAACGGCTTCTCCTTGAACCGCAGCCCCGGTGCCGAGTACGCGATGACCGCGAAGACGCTGATCGCCAGGACGAGCCACGACCACGGCCCGTTGCCGCTGACGGCGCCGAGCACCACGAGCGCGACGAGGAAGGGGACGTTCGTGACGACGACGGCCCACAGCGTGGTGCGGTGGACGCTCTTGTCGAGCAGGGCGCCCTCGACGCCGCCCTTGCGCGGGTTGCGCAGGTCGGACTCGTAGTCGAAGACGTCGTTGATGCCGTACATCGCCAGGTTGTAGGGCACCAAGAAGTACACGACACCGACCAGGAACGCGACGAGCGAGAACCCGCCGCCGCCCTCGACGCCGACCCCGCTGCCGAGCAGGTACGCGGCGCCGAACGGGTAGGCGGTGTTCACCCAGCTGATCGGGCGCGACGACACGAACAGGGCGCGCAGGGTCGACGGCCTGGAGGCGGTGCTGGCGTTCACTTCATGTCCTCTGCTGGTGCTGTGGTCGGGCCGAGCGCGGGGCGCGCGCCGGTCCGGTCGAACAGGACCCACAGGCTGGGCAGCAGCACGATGGCGGACATCGCGTAGGCGAGGTCCTCGACCGGGATCGCACCGATCTTCACACCGCTGATGAGCGAGGGGTCGTAGGCGACGATCCGCAGCGTGACGATGACGTTGTCGAACACCATCGTCATCACCAGCAGCGCGACGCCGGCGATCACGGACGTGAGCACCGCGACCCGTCGCCCGACCGCAGGCCGTCGACCCGCCGCACGGGCCCGGCGTGCGGCGACGACGCCGGCGACCACGGCCACGACGGCCGTGACGCCGAAGAACGGCAGGGCCAGGAGCGCGTAGGCCCCGGTGCCGTTCACGCGCGCCGCCGATCGGTCGCCCGCTGCACCAGGGGCCGGACGAAGCCGATCAGGTCCATCGTCGAGTAGCAGAGCAGCAGCAGGAAGAAGAGCTCCTCGAGCGGGACCTCGGGCGCCAGGAGCACCCCGGTGAGCAGGTTCTGCGGCCCGATGAAGAAGATGCCGGCAGCGACACCGGCGACGTCCCACACCATGAAGAACGCGACGCCGACGACCATCACGGCTGCCGCCCGCCAGGGTGCCCGCCAGAAGAACAGCCGGAAGCGGGCGTCCAGCACGGTCATGCCGACCAGGGACACCACCAGGCCGGCGAGGTAGACCCCGGGCATCAGGCGGTCTCGGTCCGGTCCCGCGGAGCCCCGAGGGGCGTCGGCAGCGGCTCGGTGCTCCGGTCGCCGTGGATGCGCTTGAGCAGGACCTCGGCGCTGATCAGGCACATCGGCAGACCGATGCCCGGGATCGTCGAGGCGCCGACGTAGTACAGCCCCTCGACCTTCTTCGACGCGTTCTTCTCGCGGAAGAACGCGCTCTGCTTCAGGGTGTGCGCCGGGCCGAGCATCGAGCCGTTCCAGGCGTTCAGGTCGTCGGCGAAGTCGCGCGGTCCGATCGTGCGTCGGACCCGGATGCGGTCGCGCAGGTCCGGCACCCCGGCGCGCTCGGCCAGCACGTCGATGGCACGGTCGGCGATCTGCTCGACCTGGTAGTCACCGGCACCGTCGATGCCGCCCTTGCCGATCGACAGGTCGGCGGGCAGGGGCACCAGGATGAACAGGTTGCTGGTGCCAGGCGGGGAGACGCTCGGGTCGGTCTCGGACGGGGCGCAGACGTAGATCGAGGCGGGGTCCGGCACGTGCCGGTCGTCGCCGAAGATCGCGCCGAAGTTCGCCCTCCAGTCCGCGGTGAACATCAGGGTGTGGTGCAGCAGGCCCGGCGTCGGACCGTCGATGCCGAGGTACACGAGCACCGCGCTCGGCCCCGGGTCCCGCTTCTTCCAGTGGTCGGCGCCGTGGGTGCGGTGCTCACGCTCGAGCAGCTGCATCTCGGTGTGCTGCATGTCGGCAGCGCTGACCACGAGGTCGGCGGGGGCCGTGTGCTGCACGCCGTCGCGGTCGCGGTGGACGACCCCGGTGGCGACGCCGTCCTCGACGACGATCCGCTCGACCTTCGCACCGGCGATGATCTTCGCGCCCTCGGCCCGGGCGACCCGCTCGACGGCGGAGATCACCTCGGTGATGCCGCCCTTCGGGTAGAGCACGCCGTCGGCCAGGTCGAGGTGGCTCATCAGGTGGTACATGCTCGGTGCCGCGTACGGGCTCGTGCCGAGGAACACCGCCGGGTAGCCGAGGATCTGCCACAGGCGACGGTCCCGCACGGCGGTCTCGGCGAAGGTGGAGAGCGGCTCGAGCAGCAGGCGCGCGAGCTTGGGCAGACGACGCAGGACGTCGGGTGCGGCGAGCTTCGTGAGGTCCTGGAAGCTCGTGTAGAGGAACCGGCGCACGGCCATCGTGTAGGTGTCCTCGGCCGACGCGAGGTACTTCCGCATCCGCTCGCCGGCACCGGGCTCGATGGACTCGAACAACGCGATGTTGGCCTCGGCGTCGGCGCGCAGGTCGATCGGCTCGTCGTGGCCCTCGCTGTAGACGCGGTAACCGGGGTCGAGCTTCACCAGGTCGAGTTCGGCCTCGGCCGACGTTCCCAGCAGCTGGAAGAAGTGGTCGAAGACCTCGGGCATGAGGTACCACGACGGCCCGGTGTCGAACCGGAACCCGTCCTGCTCCCACGAGCCGGCACGGCCGCCGAGCTGCGTGCGCTGCTCGAGCACCGTCACCGAGAAGCCGTCGCGTGCGAGCAGCGCGGCGGCCGCCAGGCCGCTGATGCCGCCGCCGATGACGACCGCGCGGCGCGCGGGCACCTTGCGCCGGGTGGTGGTGGCGACCGTCGTCGGTCGGGAGGCGCGGGGCGGGGTCATGAGGAGCCTCCCGGCCGGTGGGTGGTGACGCGCGACCGGAGCGGTGCGCGTCCGGCGAGGACCTGCGCCGCGAGGCGCACCTTCACCGGGTTGGGGACGCGCACGCGCGTCGTGACGAGGCGGCTCGCCGGGGTGCGCGCGAGTCGGTCGTTGAGTTCCTGGAACAGCGCGTGTGCGAGTCCGACGGCGTTGCGGGCGTCGGCCGGCAGCAGCCGGATCGTGCGTGCTGCGTGGTCGAGGTCGGCCTGCACGTCGGCGACCAGGCGGTCCTTCGTGGCCTCGTCGAACGACCGGATGTCGACGCCCGGGAAGTACGAGCGACCGAGCACCTCGAAGTCGGCGTGCAGGTCACGCAGGAAGTTCACCTTCTGGAACGCGGCACCGAGCGCACGTGCACCGGCGACGAGTTCGGCCTGGTCGAACGTCGGCCGACCGGCGCGGTACACGAACGCGCGCAGGCACATCAGGCCGACGACCTCGGCTGAGCCGTACACGTACGCGTCGAACGAGGCGTCGTCGTGCTCGGTGCGGTCGAGGTCCATGCGCATCGAGGCGAAGAACGGGGCGGTGAGCTCGGCGCCGAAGCCGGTGACGCGGGCGGTGCGGGCGAAGGCGTGGACGACCGGGTTCACCGAGAAGCCGAGCGCGATGGCCCGTTCGGTGTCGGCCTCGAGCTCGTCGAGCACCGTGCGGGCGAGCTCGCGGTCGAGCCCGGCCTCGGTCGCGGGGCCGTCGACGACCTCGTCGGCGACGCGGACCAGCGCGTAGACGTTCCGGATGTGCTCGCGCGTGTCGCGGGCGAGCATGCGGCTCGCCAGTCCGAACGACGTGGAGTACCGGTCGATGACGACACCCGAGGCAGCCTCGGCCGTGGCGTCGTAGAGCTGGAGGCGAGCCGGACGGGATCCGGTCGCCGTGGTGGTGCTGTGGGTCACCGGGCGCGCTCCACGAGTTCGGTCACGAGGGCCTCCAGGCGGTCGGCGAGGTCGTACGGCAGCCGGGCGAGCTCGGCCCGGGCGAGTGCGGTGTGGTCGGCGACGCGTTCTTCCGCGGCGCCGCGCGCACCGCAGGACACCAGGGTCGCACGGACCTCGTCCGCGCGGGCCTCGGTCAGGTCCGGGTCGCCCAGGTACGGCTCGAGGTCCGGCCAGCAGTCCGTGGTCGCCGCGTAGGCGATGAGCATCGTGCGCTTGCCCTCGCGCAGGTCGCCCAGCACGGTCTTGCCGGTCATGGTCTCGTCGCCGAACACCCCGAGCAGGTCGTCGACGATCTGGTAGGCGATGCCGATCTCGCGACCGAAGGCCCCGAGGGCGGTGACGATCTCCTCGTCGGCGCCGGCCAGCACGGCCCCGGACTGCAGCGGCGCCTCGAACGAGTACACGCTCGTCTTCGCCCGCTCCATCGCCAGGACCTCGTCCACCGTCGGCATCACGCCGAGTGCCAGGTCGACGTCGGTCATCTCGCCGGCAGCGCTCGCGAACACGGCCTCGTCGAGCAGTTCGAGCAGACGCTCGCGCCGGATGCCGTCGACGCCCGCGGCCTCGATGAACCGGGGCGCACCGGCGAGCGCCAAGTCACCGGCGATCACGGCGGCACTCATCCCCCGGTGCTCGGCGGTCGGCAGCGGCAGGCCGCCCGTCGTCCCGTTGTCACGGAAGGACCCGGCGACGTTCGGCTGACCACGGCGCGACCAGTCGCGGTCGATGACGTCGTCGTGCACCACGAGTGCGGTGTGCAGGAGTTCGTACGCTGCCGCGACGTTGGCTGCGGCGTGCACGTCGGTGCCGCCCATGCCGGCGTACGCGGTCATGACCATGCGGGGCCGGAAGCGCTTGCCGCCCATGCTCGCCTTGCGGAGCACGCGCCACAGTTCTTCGGACGGTCGGCCGTAGCGCTCGGCGCGTGCCGACGACACGGCGAAGAAGCGCTCGAGGCAGTCGTCGACGAGCGCGAGGTCGATGTGCGGCACGGTGGTCGCTTCCTCGCTCATTGGCCTAACCTATCGACACAGATGAACGCTTTCCCTGAATCCGTGGTGCTCCTGGCCGACGACCGTACCCCGATCGGCACGGCGGACAAGTTCACGGTGCACACAGCCCACACGCCCCTGCACCTGGCGTTCTCGTGCCACGTCCGGAACACCGACGGTGACGTCCTGGTGACCCGACGAGCACTGTCGAAGAAGACCTGGCCGGGGGTGTGGACGAACACCTTCTGCGGCCACCCCGGTCCGGACGAGTCCTTCGAGGACGCCATCGGCCGTCGGGCCTCTCGCGAGCTCGGCATCACCGTGCGCGACGTCGAGGTCGTGCTGCCGGAGTTCCGGTACCGCGCGGTCGACGCCTCGGGCATCGTGGAGAACGAGGTCTGCCCCGTCTTCCGTGCCGTCACCGACGACACCCCGGCACCCGCCGACGACGAGGTCGCCGAGTGGGCCTGGGTGTCCGAGGACTCTCTCAGGCAGGCCGTCGCCGGTGCTCCGTTCGCCTGGAGCCCGTGGCTCGGGTGGCAGCTCGCCGAGCTCGAGACCGCCGGGCTGCACGTCACGCGCTGACGCGCCTGCTCCTGCGCCTGTCGCGACGGGTTGTCCGACCCGCGCCTCGTCCGACCCGCGCCTCGTCCGACCCGCGTCTTGTCCGACCCGCGTCTTGTCCGACCCGCGCCTTGTCCGACCCGCGCCGCAGGCGTACGCTCGACGGTCGGCAGCGCTCTGGGCGCCGCCAGGACGAGACGAGAAGGGCAGGTGAGGCGCGATGTCGGGTGACCATCCTCGATCGGGCCGGCCGCCCGTGTCGGTCGTCGCGCCCGCTCGCTGACCCTTCCCCGCCCCGGATCGTCTTCGGAGCGCCATCGCGCCCGCCTGCTCCCCACCGAAGGAGCACGCACATGGCACTGATCGACAACGCGATCTACGTCCGGGGACGCCGCGTGGAGTCTCCGTCGACCCTGTCGCGCCCGGCTCGTGGCGACCTGACGTGGATCGGGCTGCTCCGGCCCGACCCGCACGAGCTCGAGGCCGTCGCCACCGAGTTCGACCTGCACGAGAACGCCGTCGAGGACGCCCGCAAGGGACACCAGCGCGCCAAGCTCGAGCGCTACGGCGACACCCTGTTCCTGGTGCTCCGGCCGGCCTGGTTCGACCAGGCCTCGGGCACCGTGGAGTTCGGCGAGGTGCACCTGTTCGTCGGCGACCACTTCGTGGTGAGCGTCCGGCACGCCGCCCGACCCGACCTGGCGGCGCTGCGGGCACAGGTCGAGGCGGACCCGGAGTTCCTGGCGAAGGGGTCCGAGGCCGTGACCGCAGCCGTGCTCGACGAGGTCGTGGACGGGTACGGCCCCGTCGTCCAGGTCCTGCAGGAGCAGATCGACGCCATCGAGGACCAGCTGTTCGCCGGGCACGTCGACCCCGGGGTCTCGAAGCGCATCTACCAGCTGCTCAGCGAGGTCCTGGCGTTCCAGCGGGCCACCACCCCGGTGCCGGCGATGGTCACGGGGCTGCTCCGCGGTGCCGACAAGTACGGCGTGGACGACGACGTGCAGCACCGCCTCCGCAACGTGCACGACCACGCGCTCCGTGTCACCGAGCGGGTCGACTCGTTCCGCGCCCTGCTCGAGAACGCCCTGACCCTGCACACCACCCTGGTGTCGCAGGAGCAGAACGAGGCGATGCGCCGGATGACGAGCGCGAGCCTGGCC
The DNA here is from genome assembly GCF_003224215.1 of Curtobacterium sp. MCLR17_043. NCBI lineage: Bacteria > Bacillati > Actinomycetota > Actinomycetes > Micrococcales > Microbacteriaceae > Curtobacterium > Curtobacterium sp. MCLR17_043. Next base: position 36,545 of record NZ_QKLH01000013.1, read on the forward strand.
CAGGGCGAGGAGAGCCGGCAACTCGCCCGGGCAGCACACCGCCAGGGCGAGGAGGTCAAGAAGATCTCGTCGTGGGCGGCGATCCTGTTCGCACCCGGCCTGATCGCCGGTGTCTACGGGATGAACTTCGACCACATGCCCGAGCTGCACTGGCACTACGGCTACCCGGTCGCGATCCTCGGCATGCTCCTGCTGATGGGCGTGCTCTGGGCGATCTTCCGCAAGCGCAACTGGCTCTGAGCGGACGGCGGATCGGCGCACAGGTGGCGTCGATCCGCCGGACGTGCATAATGATCTGGCCCGGAATGTGAACGTGCACATCGATGTGCCACGACGCCCGGGCGGAAACGAGCAGCAATGGCGTCATCGCGGACACAGCAACCGCGTTCGCCCAGCATCCGTGACGTCGCACGGATCGCGGGCGTCTCGCACCAGACCGTCTCGCGGGTGCTGAACAACTCGGATGCGATCCGGGCCGAGACACGCGACAAGGTCCTGGCGGCCATGGAGCAGCTGCAGTACCGGCCGAACCGGGCCGCACGCGCCCTGGTCACGAGCCGGACCCACACGATCGGCGTCCTGACGGCCCGCCGCGCCCACTACGGTCCCGCCGTCGCGCTGCAGGCGATCGAGGACGCCGCGATGCTCCGGGGCTACTCGGTCACGACGGCGAACATCGCCGAGGCGACCGACGCCGCCGTGCGTGAAGGACTCGGACACCTGCTCGACCTCGACGTCGAGGGCATCGTCGTCATCGCACCCCAGCAGCGGGTCTTCGACCTGATCGCGGAACTCGGCATCCGCACCCCCTACGTCACCATGCGCGCCAGTGTCGGCGAGGACCCGACGGCCCTGTGGGTGGACCAGATGGAGGGCGCCCGGCTCGCGACCGCACACCTGCTCGACCTGGGGCACGAGTACGTGCGGCACATCGCCGGACCACAGGACTGGATCGAGGCCGACGCCCGCATGCAGGGGTTCCTGCGCGAGATGTCCGACCGCGACATGGCCGTCGCGCCGCCGATCCTGGGCGACTGGACCGCCGACTTCGGCTACCACGCCGGCCGTGAGCTGCTGCGGTGGCGGGACTGCACCGCGATCTTCTGCTCGAACGACCAGATGGCGCTCGGCGTGATGCACGCAGCGCGCTCGTACGGGCTCGACGTCCCGGGTGACCTGTCCGTGGTCGGCTACGACGACATCCCCGAGGCGAAGCACTTCTGGCCGCCGCTCACCACGGTGCAGGTCGACTTCGCCGAGCTCGGGCGTCGCTGCGTGGACCTGCTGCTGCCGAGTGAGGGCGAGCTGCTCCGCCCGATCGACATCGTCCCGCAGCTGGTCGTGCGGGCCTCCACGAGCGCGCCCCGCACGCGCTGACGGACCTCCGGCCTCGGCGCCCCCGGAGTACCTGCCACGAACTTCCGACCAGGTACGCCCGGAACCACCCGGTATGCCCGGAACCACCCGGCACCCCCGGAACCACCCGGCCGCCCCGGAGTACCTGCCACGAACGGGCGTACCTGCCACGAAGTTCCGACCAGGTACGCCCGGAACCACCCGGTACGCCCGGAACCACCCGGCCGCCCCGGAGTACCTGCCACGAACGGGCGTACCTGCCACGAAGTTCCGACCAGGTACGCCCGGAACCACCCGGTACGCCCGGAACCACCCGGCCGCCCCGGAGTACCTGCCACGAACGGGCGTACCTGCCACGAAGTTCCGACCAGGTACGCCCGAAACGTCCCGGTACGCCCGGAACCACCCGGCCGCCCCGGAGTACCTGTCACGAACGGGCGTACCTGGCACGAAGTTCCGACCAGGTACGCCCGGAACGACCAGGTATGCCCGGCACCACCCGGCGACCCGGGAGTATCTGCCACGAACTTCCGACCAGGTACGCCCGAAGACACCCGGTACGCCCGGAACCACCCGGCCGCCCCGGAGTACCTGCCAGGAACGGGCATACCTGCCACGAACTTCCGACCAGGTACGCCCGGAAGCACCAGCCAAGCCCGCTCCGACAAGGCGAGCGCGGCTCCGGACGCGACCACGAGGCGGACGGGAGGCCCGTGGCGGGCCTGCCACGGGCCTCCCGTCCGCGCATGCGGTTCCGCGCAACGAAACGCGCGCTCCGGAGTCCCCTGGCCCCAACCCGGGGGACGTTCCCTCCGGATCACGCACGCCGTTACGAAAACGCGACCAATCCGAATTGACAGCCGCACCGAGGCTGTGCGTAAATTGCCTCCGTCCAGCCGATGTGACCGTTCACATGAGCGTCACACCGAGCCGGATCCGGACGCGACAACGAAGTCCACACAGGCCCCCTGTGCTTTCGCTGCCGCAGCAGAACCACCCGAACACACTGCCGCACCGAAGCGGCAGAAGGAGATGCACTGTGGCGTCAACCCCGATCGACACCGGCCTCGAGACCCGGTCGATCACCGCACCCGAGACGATCCTCGAGATGCGCTCGATCACCAAGGAGTTCCCTGGTGTGAAGGCGCTGGCCGACGTCTCCCTCAGCGTCCGCGCCGGCGAGATCCACGCGATCTGCGGCGAGAACGGCGCCGGCAAGTCGACCCTGATGAAGGTCCTGTCGGGCGTCTACCCGTACGGCACCTACAGCGGCGAGATCGTCTACGAGGGCGAGGAAGTCCGCTTCTCGAACATCAAGCAGTCCGAGCAGGCCGGCATCGTCATCATCCACCAGGAGCTGGCGCTCGTCCCGGAGCTCTCGATCACCGAGAACCTGTTCCTGGGCAACGAGCCGAGCCGCGGTGGCGTCATCAACTGGACCGCCGCACAGCTCCGTGCGCAGGACCTGCTCGCCCGCGTCGGCCTGGCCGACGACCCGGACACGCAGATCAAGAACATCGGTGTCGGCAAGCAGCAGCTCGTCGAGATCGCGAAGGCCCTGCACAAGGACGTCAAGCTCCTGATCCTCGACGAGCCGACCGCCGCGCTCAACGAGAACGACTCGCAGCACCTGCTCGACCTGATCGTCGGGCTGAAGGCCAAGGGCATCGCGAGCATCATCATCAGCCACAAGCTCAACGAGATCGAGCAGATCGCGGACGAGATCACGATCATCCGCGACGGCAAGGCCATCGAGACGCTCAACGTCAAGGCGGACGGCGTCAACGAGGACCGCATCATCCGCGGCATGGTGGGCCGCTCGCTCGAGTCGCGCTTCCCGGACCGCACCCCGAAGATCGGCGAGACCTTCTTCGAGGTCCGCAACTGGACGGTGCAGCACCCGATCGACCCGTCGCGTCTGGTCTGCAAGGCATCGAACTTCCACGTCCGCAAGGGCGAGATCGTCGGCTTCGCCGGCCTGATGGGCGCCGGACGCACCGAGCTGGCGATGAGCCTGTTCGGTCGCTCCTACGGCACCTGGCTCGACGGCCAGATCATCAAGGACGGCCGCGAGATCAAGGTCACGAACGTCCAGCAGGCGATCGAGAACGGCATGGGCTACGTCTCCGAGGACCGCAAGGCACTCGGCCTGAACCTCCTCGACACCGTGAAGCGCTCGACGGTCGCCGCCGACCTGCAGAAGATCTCGAAGGCCGGCGTCGTCGACTCGCTCGAGGAGTACTCGGTCGCCGAGAAGTACCGCAAGATGCTCCGCACGAAGGTGCCGAGCGTCGAGGACAACGTCGGCAAGCTGTCCGGAGGCAACCAGCAGAAGGTCGTCCTGTCCAAGTGGATGTTCACCGACCCGGACATCCTGATCCTCGACGAGCCCACCCGCGGCATCGACGTGGGCGCCAAGTTCGAGATCTACGGGATCATCCAGCAGCTCGCCGCCGAGGGGAAGGGCATCATCCTCATCTCGTCCGAGCTCCCCGAACTCCTCGGTCTCTCCGACCGGATCTACACCATCTTCGAGGGCCAGATCACCGCTGACCTCCCGGCCGACCAGGCCGATCCCGAATCGCTCATGCGCAGCATGACCTCCGCGCGGAAGGGCGCCACCGCCTCATGAACAACCTGAAACTGCTCTTCGGCAAGGGCAACAGCATCGGCCAGTACGGCATGATCATCGCGCTCATCGTGCTGCTGATCTTCTTCTCGGTCACGACGAACGGGCTCATCCTCGAGCCGACCAACGTCATCAACCTGTTCCTGCAGTACTCCTACATCCTGATCCTGGCGCTCGGCATGGTCATGGTCATCATCGCGGGGCACATCGACCTGTCGGTGGGGTCGGTCGCAGCGGTCGTCGGCATCGTCGTGGCGCAGTCCATGGCCGTGTGGGACTTCCCGGTGTGGGCAGCCATCATCCTGGGTCTCGCGTGCGGTGCCCTGATCGGCGCGTGGCAGGGCTTCTGGGTTGCGTTCGTGAAGGTCCCGGCCTTCATCGTGACGCTGGCCGGTCAGCTCATCTTCCGTGGTGTGAACCAGATCATCGGCAACTCGACGTCGGTCCCCGTCCCGGACGCCTTCACCCCGATCGGCGCCGGCTTCCTCGGTGACTTCGGCCCCGACTTCGGCTTCAGCAACGGCACGCTGCTCATCGGCCTCGTCACGATCCTCGCGCTCATCATCATCGAGGCCCGTGGCCGTGCCCGCCGTCGGAAGATGCAGGCCGAGGTCCCGCCGCTGTGGGTCTCGATCGTCCGCACCGGCATCCTGGTCGCCGTCACGCTCGTCGCCACGTACCTGTTCGGTGCCGGCCCGGTCGGCACCTCGGTCCCGATCGTCGCGATCATCCTCGGTGTCCTGACCATCGTCTACGGCTTCGTCACGAAGAACACGATCTTCGGTCGCCAGGTCTACGCCGTCGGTGGCAACGCGAACGCCGCCGTCCTGTCCGGTGTCTCCGCGAAGAAGGTCAACTTCTTCGTCATGATGAACATGTCGGTCCTCGCCGCGATCGCCGGCATGGTGTTCGTCGCCTACTCCGGTGCCTCGGGCCCCGCGGACGGCACCGGCTGGGAGCTCGACGCGATCGCCGCCGTGTTCGTCGGTGGTGCAGCGGTCGCCGGTGGTGTCGGCACGATCTCCGGCTCGATCATCGGTGGTCTCGTGATGGCGCTGCTGTCGAACGGCCTGCAGCTGATGGGCCTCGAGTCCAACCAGGTGCAGATCATCCGCGGTCTCGTCCTGCTCGTCGCCGTCGCCTTCGACGTCTACTCGAAGTCGCAGGGACGCCCGTCGCTGATCGGCGGCATGATGCGGCAGTTCCAGCGGAAGGACACCGAGCAGAACACGGTGGCCGCCCAGCAGCCGCGGTCCATCGAGGACCAGCCGGACAAGATCACCCTCCCCTAGTCCCAACTCCCCACACCGGGGCCTCGGCCCCACACCTCCTCAACGAAGAGAAAGCAATCACATGCGCAAGAAGATCGTCGCCGGCCTCAGCCTGGCGCTCATCGCGGGCCTCGCCCTCAGCGGTTGCTCGGCACGCGGCTCGTCCGACGACGCCGGCAGCACCAGCACCATCAAGAAGGGCGACCTCATCGGCGTCGCCCTGCCGGCCAAGACCTCGCAGAACTGGGTCCTCGCGGGCGCCGCGTTCAAGAAGTCGATCGAGGACGCCGGCTTCAAGGCCGACATCCAGTACGCCAACGCCGGCAACCCGGTCCCCGACCAGCAGTCGCAGATCTCGGGCATGATCACCAAGGGCGCCAAGGCCGTCATCATCGGTGCCGCCGACGGTTCGCAGCTGACCGCGCAGGTCAAGTCCGCCAAGGACCGCGGCGCCGTCGTCATCGCCTGGGACCGCAACATCCTGAACACGAAGAACGTCGACTACTACGTGGCGTTCAACAACTTCAAGGTCGGCCAGCTCCAGGCCGAGGCGCTGCTCAAGGGCCTCGAGGAGAAGAAGGGCGACAAGCCGTACAACGTCGAGCTCTTCGCCGGTTCGCCGGACGACGCCAACGCGACCGTGTTCTTCAACGGTGCGATGGACGTCCTCCAGCCGAAGATCGACGACGGCACCATCAAGGTCGTCTCCGGTCAGACCACGTTCCAGAAGGTCGTCACGCAGGGCTGGCTCGCGCAGAAGGCCCAGTCGCGCATGACCGACCTGCTCTCGCAGTACTACACGGGTGACACCGAGCTCGACGGCGTCCTGTCGCCGAACGACACCCTCGCCCGTGCGATCCTCACCGCGACCAAGGCCGCCGGCAAGGACAACCCCGTCGTGACGGGCCAGGACTCGGAGACCGCGTCCATCCCGCTCATCATGCAGGGCACGCAGTACTCGACGATCTTCAAGGACACGTCGAAGGAGGCCCAGGCGGCCGTCGACCTCGTCTCCACGCTGTCGAAGGGCGACAAGCCCGACACGAAGATGGACAAGACGAACAACTACAACGGCAAGAAGACGGTCCCCGCGATCGAGCTCACGCCGGTCCTGGTCACCAAGGACAACGCCGTCGAGGCCTACAAGGGCAACGACACCCTCGAGGAGCTCGCCAAGAAGGGCTGATCTCCCCAGCACCACGGACGGCCCCGTCTCGCCTCGGCGAGACGGGGCCGTCCTGCGTCGTCCGGGGGCCGGCCACACGGCGGACGGGAGGCTCGGTGCACGTCGTGATCCGTGCCTCCAGTCCGCCGTGTGGTCCGCCCAGGGCACGTGGCCGCGCCCGGTCCGTGCCCGCGTCCGTCAGGGGTGGGCAGCGCGCAACCGGCGCGCGGCGTCGGCGAGGTGCGGGACGTCGGTGCGGGCGGTGCCGAACACCAGCGCACGCGTCGTGTCGAAGTACCGCCGGGTCAGCCGCTCCCCCAGGTCGGACACGCGCGACCACGGGATGCCGGGCTCGCTCGCGGTGACCCCGGCGGGGAGCACCCGGACCGCCTCACCGATCTCGACCAGGCGCATCCGGACCGCGTCGTGCACCAGGTCCTCGGGCACCCGCTCGTCGTCGATGTAGCGCCGGATCGCCTCGCACGCCCGGATGACGTCGTCGAGGCGGTCGGCCACGGCACGGCGGATGCCGGGCTGCCCACTCACAGCGGCACCGCGGTCCGGACGACCCCGGGGCGCATGCCCGCGGCGTCGACGACGTCGACGCGGACTCCGAGCAACCGTTCGGCGGCGTCCTGGATGCGCATCAGCGCGAAGATGCCGAGCCCCGCGTCGACGTCGACCATCAGGTCGACGTCACTGTCCGGACCGTCCTCACCCCGCGCGACGCTGCCGAAGATCCGGGGGTTCCGCCCGCCGAACCGCTGCACGATCTCGATGAGGTCCTGCCGGGCCGCGACCACACGCTCGAGGAGCGGCGGGGGTTCCTCGACCGGCTGCAGGTCGATCGTCGTCGTGAAGCCCGCCGCGCGGAGCATCCGCTGCAGGGCTGCGAGCGACGGTTCGCGCCGACCGTTCTCGTAGGTGCTGATGACGCTCTGCGTGACGCCGGCGCGCTGGGCGAGCTGGACCTGGGTCAGTTCGGCGCGTTCACGGGCGTCGCGGATGAGCACCGCGGCCGACAGCGGCGGGGCGGACCGTGGGGGAACAGCGGACATGCTGCAACGATACACAGCATGCGACATTTCGTCCGCCGGTGGAACCGACGGGTCTGTGCAGGCCCGGACGGAACGGGACGGTCCAGCGCTCGTCAGCGCGGGTTGGAGACGTCCGCCCGGTGGAAGTTCTGCGCCGAGCGGGACGCGGTCGGGCCACGCTGACCCTGGTAGCGGGACTGGTACTCGGCGGAACCGTAGGGCTTCTCGGCGGGGCTCGAGAGCTGGAAGAAGCAGAGCTGCCCGATCTTCATCCCCGGCCACAGCTTGATCGGCAGCGTCGCCACGTTCGACAGCTCGAGCGTCACGTGCCCGGAGAACCCGGGGTCGATGAAGCCCGCGGTCGAGTGGGTCAGGAGGCCGAGGCGACCGAGCGAGCTCTTGCCCTCGAGCCGCGCCGCGATGTCGTCGGGCAGCGTCACGACCTCGAACGTGGAGCCGAGGACGAACTCACCCGGGTGCAGCACGAACGCTTCGTCCGGGTCGGTCTCGACCAGGCGGGTCAGGTCGGGCTGGTCCACCGCGGGGTCGATGTGCGGGTACTTGTGGTTGTCGAACAGCCGGAAGAACTTGTCGAGCCGGACGTCGATGCTCGACGGCTGCACGAGCGAGGCGTCGTACGGGTCGAGGCCGATCCGGCCTTCGGCGAGCTGGGCGGTGATGTCGCGGTCGGAGAGCAGCACGGAGGAAGCCTAGCGGCAGCGGGCGTCGCGCCGGTATGCTGCCAGGCTGCCCACCTCCCGGGCGGGCGGCGTTCGGAGCAGTGATGACCACGTACACCGTCGACGAGATCACGGTGCCCGCCACCATGGACGACGACCCGGCGGTCGTCGCGACCTTCGCCGAGTGGCTCGCTGTGTCCGACGCGGCCGAAGCCGCCGTGCACGGGCTGCACGAGTTGGCGTGGACACCAGAGGAGTACCTGCCGCTCTGCCGCGAGCCGGGCGCTCCGAGCCGGCTCGTCGTCGCCCGTGACGATCGCGGCTCCGTGGTCGGTGCGGGCTCGTACGACACGAAGCAGGAGCCCGGGACCACCAACTGCTGGCTGTCGGTCGGCGTCGTTCCCGGCCATCAGCGCCGCGGTGTCGGGACGCTGCTCGCCGATCACCTGGAGTCGATGGCTCGCGCTGACGGCCGCACGCAGTGGAAGACGTACGCCGTCTCGCGGCAGGTCGGTAGCGCCTCCGGGCCGGGGTTCGTGCAGGCCCCGACGGGGTTCGGCGCCGTCCCGGAGGACGAGGCCGGGGTGCGGTTCCTGACCGCCCGCGGCTGGCACTTCGGCCAGGTGAACCGGATCAGCCGGCTCCCGCTGCCCGCCGACGCATCCGTGGTGCGCGGACTGCACGAGCGGGCATCTGCTGCCGCCGGTCCGGAGTACCGCGTGCACGCCTGGACCGGCCGCACGCCGGAGCAGTGGCTCGACGGCATCGCCCTGCTCGAGACCCGGATGAGCACCGACGCGCCCGCCGGGGACATGGAGGAGCCCGAGGACGTCTGGACCGCCGAACGACTCCGGGAGCACGAGGACGAGCTCGCCCGGGCACCGCGCACCCTGCTCACCGTGGCCGTCGAGCACGTGCCGACGACCACCCTGGCCGGTTTCACGCAGCTGTCCGTGCCGGACGACCCCGCACGGCCGGCACAGCAGTGGGACACCCTGGTGCTCCGCGAGCACCGCGGCCACCGGCTCGGATGGCTGCTCAAGGTCGTCGGGATCCGAGAGCTCGAGCGGCGGTTCCCCGGGCGCCCGTCGGTCATCACGTTCAACGCGGAGGAGAACCGCCACATGCTCGACGTGAACGAGGCCGTCGGGTTCGTCGGCGTCGGCTGCGAGGGCATCTGGGAACGGCGGGTCTGAGCGCGCATCCGAGGGGCCGCCGTCCAGCCGACACGCCTACGATTGGACGGTCATGACCGTCACGTCACCCGAAACCCAGCCCACGGGGTCAGCGCCGGACGCCGCCCCCACCACCGGGCGCTCGTCCACCGTCGCGACGGTCCTCGTCATCGCGATCCCGCTGGCCGTCGCGTGCTCGATCCTCGGGCTGACGATCACCGGTGCCTTCAGCGCGAGTCAGCAGCTGGTGTCCGCCGGCGACGTCGTCGAGTACGGCCTGCCGATCGCCCGCGTCGTGCACGACACGATGGCAGCGCTGACCATCGGCCTCCTCATCGTCGCGGCGTTCGCGCTGCCCGCGCAGAAGAAGGACCACGGCGCCCTGTCCAGCGTGCAGCACCGTGCGACCCGGTGGGCTGCAGCGACCGGCGCCGTCTGGTTCCTGGCCGCCGCGGTGAGCATCGTCCTGACCGGCGCGAACACCCTCGGTGTCCCGCTCACCAGCCCGGTGTTCGCCCGCAACTTCATGCTCTTCGCGTTCCAGGTCGAGATCGGCCAGGCGCTCGTGGTGTCGGCAGCCGCGATCCTGGTCGCCACGGTGGTCGCCGCTTTCGCCACCCGGGTGACGACCCTGGCGTTCGCCACCGTGATCGGCCTGTTCGCCCTGCTCCCCCTGGCCCTGTCCGGCCACGCGGCCGGGTCGCTCGAGCACGCGAACGCGGTGAACTCGCTCGCGATCCACCTGGTCGGGGTGTGCGTGTGGGCCGGTGGCCTGGTCGCCGTGGTCCTGCTCCGCACCCGCACCAAGGGCGCGACCGGACGCGTGATCGCCCGGTACTCGACGCTCGCCGGCTGGTCGTTCGGGGCCGTCGCGTTCTCCGGCATCGTCAACGCGTCGCTCCGCCTGACCGGCCCGCTCGACCTGTTCACGACCACGTACGGCTGGCTCATCACCGTCAAGGCGCTCATCCTCGTGCTGCTCGGCGCCGCGGGGATCGTGCAGCGCCGGAAGCTCGTGCCCGGGCTCCTCCGCGCGCCGCTCGACCGCCGCCTGTTCACCCGGTTCGCCCTGGCCGAGATCGTGTTCATGGCCGTGGCCATCGGTGTCTCGGTCGCCGTGTCCCGCTCGCAGCCGCCGATCCCGCAGACCCCGGCGACGGGCGAGGACACCCGCTCCGGCCTGATCGGGTTCCCGTTCCCGCCGGCACAGACCACGCAGACGTACCTGACCCAGTGGCACATCGACTGGGTGTGGCTCGGCCTGGCCGTCGTCGGGGCCGTCTGGTACCTGCTGGCGGTGCGCAAGCTCCGGAAGCGCGGCGACGCCTGGCCCGTCGGGCGCACCATCGCCTGGCTGATCGGCTGCGCCCTGTTCATCTGGACCACGTCGGCCGGCCCCGCCGTGTACGGCATGATCCACTTCTCGTCGCACATGCTCCAGCACATGCTGCTGATGATGTTCGTCCCGCTGCCGCTCGTGCTCGGTGGCCCGGTGCTGCTCGCGCTCCGCACCCTGCCGGTCCGGAACGACGGCTCACGCGGCGCCCGCGAGTGGCTCATGCTCTTCGTGCACTCCCGCTGGATGCAGTTCCTCGGCAAGCCCGCCGTCGCGGGGATCATCTTCGCCGGGTCCCTCGTGGTGTTCTACTTCACGCCGGCGTACCAGGCCGCGATGCAGTCGCACGAGTGGCACGTCGCGATGATCATCCACTTCGTCCTGAGCGGCTACCTGTTCTTCTGGGTCTTCGTCGGCGTCGATCCGGGCCCCCAGCGCCCGCCGTACCCGATGCTCATCATCACCCTGCTGGCCACCCTGGCGTTCCACGCGTTCTTCGGCGTCGCGGTCATGACGTCGCAGTCGGTGTTCGCGATCGACTGGTTCCACGCGCTGGGCCAGACGAACGACGCCGCACTGCTCGACGACCAGCACACCGGCGGCGGCATCGCCTGGGGGGCGTCGGAGCTCCCGATGGTGTTCGTGGCCCTGCTCGTCGTCCGGAACTGGATGCGCTCGGACAAGCGCGACGCGAAGCGCCTCGACCGCAAGGCCGACCGCGACGGTGACGCCGACCTCAAGGCGTACAACGAGCGCCTGGCGGCGATGAGCAAGCGGGACTGACCCGCAGCACGGGTCACACGGCGGGCGTTGCCCCGGTCAGTCCCCGTGGACGATGCAGACCGCGTCGAGGTCCATCGCGGCCTCGAGCGCGGCCGAGATCCCCGATTCCCCGTCGGGGCCGGCGGGGGTCACGGTGTCGACCCACCACAGCGGCGTCGCCAGGGTCGGGGCGTCCGGCAGGATCCGCTCGACCTCGTCGGAGGAGTCCACCCGCCGCACGCCGAGCACGGTGATCACCGGGTGGGTGGCGTCCCGGCAGACCTGCATCATCGGGCCGTCGTCGAGCGCCCGGACACCCCAGGTCTCGTCGTGCAGCAGGAGCGCCTCCGCCACCTCGCGCGTCTCCACCGGCTGGCGGCAGAGGATGGTGACGTCACGCGGCACCCTGACCGCCCACCATCCGGTCGTCGCGGACGTGTCCGTCGAGCGTGCCCTCGTCGTGCGCGGGGTCGAGCGGTGCGCCGCCGACCAGCTGCAGGAAGCGGTCCTCGTCGATGCGGTCGAGGAACGACTCGAGCGCTTCCCAGCCGTCCTCGAAGCGGACGATCATCCCGCCGTCGTCAGCGGCGTCGGCATCCGGACGGGCGGCCGAGCCGGAGCCGGCTGCGAAGGTCGCGGTGGTGGTGCGCGGTGGCGGCCAGACGCCGTCGCGGTCCAGGAAGCCGGCGGCCTCGGGGCCCACGACGACGGCGAGCGGCGACGGCTCCCCGTGCGAGACGGCCCGGACCAGGTGGTCCGCGTCGCCGCGGCGCTGCATGACGACGCCGAACACGGGGACGACCTGGTCGGCGACCCGCTGCACGGCGTCGAACATCCGGTTCGCCAGGCCCGGGTCGGTGTTCTCCTCGGGCACGGTGAGCACGGCGGACATCGTCTCGACGACGACCCCGCCGACCAGGTGCGCGGTCATCGTCGCGGAGAACCCCTCACCGACGGCGTACGAGGTCGAGATGCCGGGTGCCTCGTGCTTCGCGTACTGCGTGACGACCCAGCGGTCCCACGGCACGGTGAGCGGTTCGGCGGTGCCCCACCGGGTCGGGCAGGTGCCGACGGTGTGGCACAGCGCCTCGATCGCGGAGCCCATGTCGACCGCACGGCCGGGGTGGTGGCGGAGGGTCAGGTCGATGCTGATCTGTCGCACCGAGTCGGCCGAGACGGGGTGCTCGGGCGACGGGGTGCCCACGAGTTCGGGGCCGCGGTGCACGAAGTCCTCGATGTCGGATGCGGCGACGCCGGTCCGGCCGTCACGCAGCGTGCCGTCGAAGTCGGACACCGCCCACGCGGCGCCGTACGCGCCGAGCGCGTGCCGGAGTGCCGGGGTGATCGCCGCGGCCCGGCCGGTGCGGAGCACGACCGTCCGTCCGGCGTCCGCCGACCGACGGAGCAGCGAGGCGAGCGCGTCCGTCAGCCACACGACGGGCGAGGCGGACTCGACCACGATCGCCGAGCCGACCACGTCGTCGATGAGGGGATGCCTGACCATCCGGGTCCTCCTCGGTTCGGGGCTGGAACTCCCTGGACGGTACACACGGGGGCGACACCTGTCCGTCAGGCTCGCACCCTCACAGCGGAGACTCGGGAGGCGCGACACGCGCCCGCGAGACGGCGTACGGTGCGCGGTCGGCTGGCTTCCAGGCGAGAATCCGCTAGGCTTGCCGAGTCCCGTTCTGCGGGGCGCGCGAGTGTAGTTCAATGGTAGAACTCCAGCTTCCCAAGCTGGTAGCGCGGGTTCGATTCCCGTCACTCGCTCCGTCGGACGTACGCTCGCCGCATGTCCTCCTCCTCCTCCGGTTCCCCCGAACACACCGCACCCGTGGTCGTCATCGGTGCCGGAGTCGTCGGCGCCGCGACCGCGTACGCCCTCACCGCCCGCGGCGAGCGCGTCCTGCTCGTGGAACAGCACGCTCGCGGCCACCACCTCGGTTCCTCGCACGGTGCGACCCGGATCTTCCGGCAGGGCTACGCCGACCCGGAGTACGTCGCGCTGACCACCCGCGCACTGGCGCTGTGGGAAGCGCTCGAGGCCGCTGCCGGCGAAGAGCTCATCGTCCGCACGGGTGCCGTCGACCACGGTCGGCCCGAGGTCGTCGACGCGATCGCCGCGGCCCTCGCCGACGCGGACATCCCGCACGAGTCGCTCACGCCGGACCAGGCGGCGGCGCGCTGGCCCGGCATCGCGTTCGAGGGGCACGTGCTGACCCACCCCTCGGCCGGGCGCATCCGCTCCGACCGGACGATCGAGGTGTTCCTCACGCTGGCCGAAGCGACCGGTCTCGCCGACCTGCGGTTCGACACGCGGGTCACCGGGCTCGAGGGCCACGGTGACGACGTCACCGTGACGCTGTCCGACGGCAGCGCCGTCCGCACCGCGTCCGTGGTGGCCGCGGTGGGCTCGTGGGCCCCCACGCTGGTCGGCGAGCTGCTCGCCGGACGCGGGGCGGGCCTCCCGGCCATCCGCGTCACCCAGGAGCAGCCGGCCCACTTCCCCAGCCACCTGCCGGACGCGGCCTGGCCGAGCTTCGTGCACTGGGCCGACGGCGACGACGTGTACGGGCTGCTGACGCCGGGCGAAGGCGTCAAGGTCGGGTTCCACGGCACGGGGCCGGTCGTCGACCCGGACCACCGGGACTTCACTCCCGTGCCGGCCGAGGCCGAGCGACTGCAGGCGTACGTCGCGCGGTACGTGCCGGGGGTCGACGCGACGAAGCCTGAGTTCATCAGCTGCCTGTACGACAACTCCCCCGACGAGGACTTCGTCATCGACCGGGTCGGGCCGCTGACCGTGGCGACGGGGTTCTCCGGGCACGGCTTCAAGTTCGCGCCGCTGCTCGGCGAGATGCTCGCGGACCTCGCGACGGGCGGCGTGCCGCTCCCGCGCTTCGCCCTGCCGGAGCCGGTGCCCGCGCCCTGACGCCAGCGCGCGGTCGTTCGCGAGACGCCGGCGTGTTCGTTCGACGCCGTCATGTCGTCGAGACGCCGCCGAATCCGGAGGCGTCTCGCGGACAACGAGGCGTCCTGCGCACACACCGGCGTCTCACACCCGCGCACACGCCGGCGTGTTCTGCACACGCCGTCGTCTGGCGACCGGCCGCTACGGTGGGAACCGTGCGCATCATCGTGGCTCCGGACTCGTTCAAGGGCACCGCGACGGCGGCGTCGATCGCAGCGGCGGTCCGTGCCGGCTGGCTGACCGAACGCCCCGACGACGACGTGGTGCTCGTCCCGATGGCCGACGGCGGCGAGGGCACGCTCGACGCCTTCGAGACCGCCGTCCCCGGATCAGTCTGGGTCCCCGTCACCGTCACCGGGCCGGCCGGCACGCCGGTCGACACCCACTGGCTCCGGCTGCCCGACGGCCGCGCGGTGGTGGAACTCGCGGCGACGAGCGGCCTCCCCCTGCTCGACGCACCGATGCCGGACGCGGCGACGAGCCGCGGGTTCGGCGAGGCGATCGCCGCCGCGCTCGACGCCGGCGCCACGGGACTCGTGCTCGGCATCGGGGGCAGCGCGTCCACCGACGGCGGGCGTCCGGTGCTCGAGGCGCTCGGACTCGACAGCGACGGAGCCGGCACCGACGGCCTCCGCGCACTCCCCCCGCTCGGCGTCACGGTGCTCACCGACGTGACCTCTCCGCTGCTCGGTCCGACCGGTGCCGCCGCCGTCTTCGGCCCGCAGAAGGGCATCACGCCCGACCGTGTGGCGTCCTTCGACGGCCGACTCGGCACCTGGGCCGCGCGCTTCCCCGACGTCGACCCGGACACCCCGGGCGCCGGAGCCGCCGGCGGTGTCGGGTTCGGCCTGCTGGTGTGGGGCGCCACGCTCGCTGGCGGAGCCGCGGCCGTCGCCGAGGTCCTCGGGCTGCCGGCGATGCTCGAGGGGTCCGACGTGAGCGGTGCCGACGTCGTGATCAGCGGCGAAGGGTGCTTCGACGGCCAGAGCGCCGTCGGCAAGGTGCCCTCGGTGGTCCGCGACCTGACCGCGGCGCACGCTCCCGGAGCCCGCTCGATGCTGGTCGCCGGCGCGATCGAGGCCCCGCTCCACGACTACGCGGCCGCCGCGTCGCTCACCGTGCTCGCGACGCAGACCACCGGCGAGCCCGACGACGCCCTCGCCGACCCGCTGCGCTTCGCCACGATCGCCGGGCAGCGGCTGGCCCGGCTCGCCTGAGCGAGCAGAACGACGCGAGCACCACGCGCGGACGCGCCGGGCAGCCACGGCGACGCGCCCGTCCGCGCGCACAGGGGTGTCCTGGTTGTACCTCCCACCCGGCCGCGGCTGCGCGCACACTGGTTCCGGGCCGGAACCGGCCCGCAACGCACCACCCCCACGAGGAGATCATTGCGCACCGTCAACGCGTACGCGGCACCGTCAGCGACCGAGCCGCTCGTCAAGACCACCATCACCCGTCGGGACGTCGGCCCGGACGACGTCGCGATCGACATCGCCTACGCCGGCATCTGCCACTCGGACATCCACACCGTCCGCGGTGAGTGGGGCCCCATCCAGTACCCGCAGGTCGTCGGCCACGAGATCGTCGGCCACGTCACCGAGGTCGGCGAGAACGTCACCAAGCACAAGGTCGGCGACCGCGTCGGCGTCGGCTGCATGGTGAACTCGTGCGGCGAGTGCGAGAACTGCGTCGCCGGCCAGGAGCAGTACTGCCTCAAGGGCAACATCGGCACCTACGCCAGCGTCGACCCGGCCGACGGCTCGATCACCCAGGGCGGCTACTCGCAGGCCGTCGTGGTGAACGAGGACTTCGTCCTCCGTGTCCCCGAGTCGCTCGACATCGAGAAGGTCGCGCCGCTGCTCTGCGCCGGCATCACCACCTACTCGCCGCTGCACCACTGGAACGCCGGCCCCGGCACCAAGGTCGCCGTCGTCGGCATGGGCGGGCTCGGTCACATGGCCGTCAAGATCGCCGTCGCGCTCGGCGCCGAGGTCACCGTCCTGTCGCAGACCACCTCGAAGCAGGAGGACTCGCTCCGCTACGGCGCGAAGGCCCACTACGCGACGAAGGACCCGGAGACGTTCGAGAAGCTCGCGAACTCCTTCGAGCTGATCATCAACACCGTCTCGGCGAAGATCCCGATGGGCGCCTACCTCGGCCTGCTCAAGGTCGACGGCACGCTCGTCAACGTGGGCGCTCCGTCCGAGCCGCTCGAGGTGCCGGCCTTCGCGCTCATCCCGCGTCGGCTCAGCTGGGCGGGTTCCGCCATCGGCGGCATCCAGGAGACCCAGGAGATGCTCGACTTCTGCGCCGAGCACGGGATCCTCCCGGAGACCGAGCTCATCAGCGCCGACCAGATCAACGAGGCCTACGAGCGCGTGCTGTCCTCGGACGTCCGCTACCGCTTCGTGATCGACACGGCCACGCTGGCGTAGTCGTCACCACCTGACAGACGGAAGGCCCGTTGCCGGCTGGCACCGCCCTCCCTCGCAGGCTCGGTCGGCGCGCCCCGCGCAACGCTTCGCGTTGCCACGGAGCGGGGCGCGCCCGTCTGTGGTCTCGGTGCCGTCAGCCGACCTCGTCACCGGACGGCAGCGCGCCGCACCAGTCGACGGAGCCCGCGTCGATGCTCGCCTCGAGCGCGCCGGAGGCCGCGTCGACGATGCTCACGAGCTCGCCGGTCGCCGACTTCGTCGCGACCGCGACGAACTGACTGTTCGGGGACGGGCAGACCGCGGTGACGCTCGCGTCGTCCGGGATCGTCACGGGCAGCCGGGAGGCCCGTCCCCCGTCCACACGCACGATCCGTGCCGCGATGGTGCCGTCCGACCGCACGTCCCCCAGCACCCGCAGGTACGTGTCGTCGGACAGCTGGGCGATGCGGCCGAGGACGGCCGCATCGGTGCTCGCAGCGGGTGCCTGCAGCGCCGACTTCGACCCATCGGTCAGGTCCAGCCGCTCGATGCCGGTGCCCGTCTCGACGACGGCCGTGGTGCCGGTACCGACGAAGCCGTGCAGGTAGGTGGCGCTGCCGAGCCGGACGGGGTCGGCACGCCCGCTCATGTCGACGAGCACCAGGTCGTCGCCGCCCGTCCGGACCAGCGCGCTCTCGGTCCGCGGCACGTAGGCCCACTGGGCGACCGTCATCGGCACCGCGCCCGTCTTCGGCTTGCCGTTCGCCGCGATCGCCGTGGGCATGTGGGTGCCCGTCATGTCGACCACGTACAGGCCGGTGTTCCGGGACTGCCCGGTCGAGGTGTCGGCGTACTCGAACCCGAACGAGGCACCGTCGTCGGCGACGTGGAGCGCCGTGACGCGGCCCTCGGCGGTCGGCAGGGTGAGGTGTTCGACGGGGGCATCGGCGTCCTGCACGCCACCGCTCAGCGCCACGATGTCCACGGACGAGCTGGCGTCCGTGCCGCTCACGACGACCAGGGAACGGCCGAGCCGGGCGTACTCGGAGATCGCGGTGCCCTCGTAGACGGTGGTGGCGCCGCCCGCGTCGAGGGATCGCCGGACGATGCGGTCCTTCGCCCCGGCCTGCCCCGGCACGAGTGCGAGCACGTCGGTGCTGCCGGTGCGGATCGCCGCGGTCAGGTCGGACGTGGCGCGCTGCCCGGGTGCCCGGACGTCCGCGACCGTCACGGTGTACTCGCGGTCGTAGGCCAGGGGTCCGGCGAACTCGACGGCGATGGTGTTGCCGCTCGAGGTCACGGTGTGCGCCGCAGCCGGGCTGACCCGGACGTCGGCGGCGGCGACCTTCTGCAGCGCCTGGTTCGCCGTGAGGATCACCCGCTGGGCCGGACGGGTGACGAGACCGGTCGCGTCGTAGGACACGTCGCGGAGCCGCGGGCCCTGCTGCGAGCCGACGACCGCGGCGAGCGCGGCGACCACGGCGAGGACCACCACGACGGCGACGTACCGGCGGTGGAAGCGGTGTGCGACGGGGCGGCGCTCAGAACTCATACGGGTCCTCGGGCTGCGCGATGTCGGTGATCTTCGCGGCCTTGACGACGATGCGGGCGTCGGCGGACTGGTCCGGGTTGGCGGCCAGGGCTCCGCGGACGGTGACCCACTGGCCCTCGTCGGGTACGGTCCCGGTGCCGGCGCCGTCGCCGGTCACGACACCGAGGCCGACCGGTTGCGCGTCCACGGCGCAGCAGCTGATCACGAAGCGGGTGAGGGTGAAGGACCCGTCGTCGCCGGGCACCACGAAGCCGGTCAGTTCGACCTGCTTGCCGACCAGCGCAGTGGTGTCGGTGGTCTGCCGGATCAGCGCGGCCCAGTCCTTGACGCCGTACTCCGAGGTGTCGACGCCCTCGCTGCCGAGCAGCTGCACCGCGGACTCCGAGCCGGTGGCGTTGGACAGGGTCGCGGAGTCCACGCTCCGCTGCTGGGCGGTGCGGGCGGACAGGGTCGTCGGGGGCAGGACGAGCATCGCGACGGTGACGCCGATCGTGACGACGGCGGCGGCTCCGCCGAGGGCGAGGCGGACGGCGCGACGGCGGCCTCCCGTCCGCTGCTGCTGGTGCAGATCGAGGTCGTCCTCGTCGTCGCCGTGGGTGTGGCCGTGGCCCCGGGCGATGACGACGAGTGCGGCGATCGACGCGGGCACCCCGACGGCGGCGAGCACGACCGTGAACACCGAGTACCGCGGGTTGATGTACAGGTCGAGGTGCCCGACCAGCGCGAGCCACAGCGTGCAGAGGGCGGCGGCCAGCACCGACCCGAGACCCAGGTACGCGGCGGCGTTGCTGCGTGCATCAGACGAGGACATTCATCACCAACCCGACGGCTCCGGAGAACAGGACGCACACGACGGACAGCAGCACCAGGAAGCGGACCCGGAACGTCGTGCGCAGCAGGGCGATCATCTTGACGTCGATGATCGGCCCGATGATCAGGAAGGCCGTGATCGACCCGGGCAGGAACGTCGACGCGAAGGACAGCGCGAAGAAGGCGTCGACGTTCGAGCAGAGCGACACCGTCATCGCCAGCAGCATCATCGCCGCGACGGACAGCACCGGGTTCGAGCCGACGGCCACCAGGGTCGATCGGGGCACGGCGACCTGGATCGCCGCGGCGAGGCCGGCACCGACGAACAGCGCCGGCATCATCGTCGCCGTCTCGCCGCCGAACTGCGCGGCGCTCTGCCGCCAGCGGTGCAGGCCGCGGGGCGCTCCGACGGCCGCACGGCACCGGGCCTCGAAGGCGGGGAGCAGCAGGTCGGCCGGACGGCGGTGCGCGGCGACGATCCAGCCGACGAGGTTCGCGATGACGAACCCGCCGACGATGCGCACCGGCAGGATCCACCCGGACCAGCCGAACGCCTGCGCGGTGCTGATGATGACGAGCGGGTTGAGGATCGGGGCCGCGACGAGGAACGTGACGGCCTCGGCCGGCGTGAACCCGCGCATCATCAGGCCACGGGCGAGCGGGACGTTGCCGCACTCGCACACCGGGAAGAGCATGCCGATCAGGGAGATCACGGCGCGACGACCGAAGGCGTTCTGCGGCAGGACCTTCTCGAGCGCGCCGACCGGCACCCAGACCTCGACGACGATCGACAGCACGATGCCGAGCACCACGAACGGCAGGGACTCGACGACGACGCTGATCGCCAGTGTGAGGAAGTCCTGCACGACGTCCGGCAGCCCGGTCGACCCGATGCTCGGGGAGAACAGCCGGATGCCCAGCAGGACGACGACGGCGAGCAGCACCAGGCCGGGGCCGGTGAGGCTCCGGGTGCGCTGCGGCGGCCGCGTGGTCGTCGTCACCGGGACAGGATAGGTGACGCCTCCTGCCCGGGGCTGCGCACGGGGCGGCTCAACCCGCGGTGACGCCGTCGAGGTGCCGGTCGAGCACGTCGATCGCCCAGTCGCCGGACTCCCCCGGAGCCAGTCGGACGACCTGCATCGCGAGTCCGTCCAGGAGCGCGTGGAGGCGGCAGGCCTCGTACTCCCGGTCGTCCGCCGGTACCCCGAGCAGCCCGAGGACCTCCTCGCACCACGTCCGCATCGCCGCGACGGTCCGGTCGAGCGTCGGCCGGAGCCCGACGTCGGTGAGCGCGGCGTTGCCGAGCGCCAGGTAGACCTCGAGCTCGACGACCCGCTCCTCGTCGAGGGGCAGCAGCTCGAGCACGATCCGGCGTGCGCGTCGGGCCGGCGTCAGGTCAGCGGGGATGGCGTCGATGCGCTCGCGGATCCGGTCGAACACGAGCGTGATGGTGTGCTCGCGGACGCTCGCCTGGGTCGGGAACGTGTAGCGGACCGTGCTCGGCGGCAGTCCGGCCTCGGCGGCGACGTTTCGCACGCTCAACGCTCCGAGCCCGTCGCGCACGAGGACCCGGCACGCCGCCTCGGACACGGTGCGGCGCCGTTCGTCGACGTCCATGCTCCTGGCCACGACGCCATACTCGCACAGTCGTACGAACTCGTGCTACCGTCGATCTCCTTGTCGCACAGTCGTACGACAACGAGAACGAACGACTCCCGCAGGAAAGGACATCGTCATGGCATGGGCAATCCTCGTGCTCAGCGGCGTGCTCGAGGCCGTCTGGGCCACCGCCCTCAGCGCCTCGAACGGCTTCAAGAAGGTCGTCCCCACGATCGTGTTCGTCGCCGGGATGGCGCTGAGCATGGTGGGGCTGGCCTTCGCGATGAAGAGCATCCCGGTCGGCACCGCCTACGCCGTCTGGGTCGGCATCGGGGCGTCCCTGACCGTGGTCGTCGCGATCCTCCGTCGACAGGAGGCCGCGTCCTTCGCCCGCCTCGCCCTCGTTTTCGGCCTGGTGGCGTGCGTCATCGGCCTCAAGGTGGTGAGCTGACGTGGCCTGGATCGTCCTGTTCGTCAGCGCCGCGCTCGAGACCGTCTGGGCGACCGCCCTCGGCGAGAGCGACGGCTTCACCGAGCTCCGCCCGACGGTCGTGTTCGCCGTCACGATCGTGATCAGCCTGGTCGCCTTCGGCTACGTCTTGAAGCACATCCCGATCAGCACGGCGTACGCGGTGTGGACCGGGACCGGCGCCGCCCTCACCGTGCTCTGGGGCATGGCCACCGGCGCGGAGCCCGTCACCGTCCTGCGCCTGCTGTTCATCGCCGGCATCGTCGGGTGCGTCGTCGGCCTCAAGCTCGTGCCGGCCCGCCCCGTCGTGGAGCCCGCCGCCGACCTCACGCGCTGAGCGACAGCTCACGCACCAGCGATCCTGTGACGTGTCGCTGACCCCGTGAGGCGAGTGCGGTCCGAGCACGCGCGCCGAGACGGACGGGAGGCCCGGTGCCAGCTGGCACGGCGCCTCCCGTCCGTCTGTGGGTCGCGCCCACCGCGCATGGTGAGCAGGAATGGTCGGGTCACCTCGCGGGACCCGACCGTTCCTGCTCACGAAGCGAGCGTCAGACCGACGCGCCCGTCCACTCGTCCTCGGCGGCGACGTGGTCGCTGCCGACCGTGCCGGCCGCCATCGCAGCAGCGGCGCGTGCCGCGTGCGACGGCGGGTCCGACGGCACGTCGGCCGGGCGACCCTCGTCGTTCAGCTTGCGCAGTTCCGGCACGATGTCCGTGGCCAGGATGTCGATCTGCTCGAGCACCGTCTTGAGCGGCAGACCGGCGTGGTCGATGAGGAACAGCTGGCGCTGGTAGTGGCCGACGTGGTCCTTCATCGCCGCGTACCGGTCGATGACCTGCTGCGGCGAACCGACGGTGAGCGGGGTCTGGGCGGTGAAGTCCTCCATCGAGGGGCCGTGGCCGTAGACCGGGGCGTTGTCGAAGTAGGGCCGGAACTCGTTGATCGCGTCCTGCGAGTTCTTCCGCGCGAAGAACTGCCCACCGAGCCCGACGATCGCCTGATCGGCGCGGCCGTGCCCGTAGTGCTCGAAGCGCTGGCGGTACAGGCCGACCATCTGCTCGGTGTGCTGGATCGGCCAGAAGATGTTGTTGTGGAAGAAGCCGTCACCGTAGTAGGCCGCCTGCTCGGCGATCTCCGGCGTGCGGATCGAGCCGTGCCAGACGAACGGCGGGACACCGTCGAGCGGACGCGGGGTCGAGGTGAAGCCCTGCAGCGGCGTGCGGAACTTGCCCTGCCAGTTGACGACGTCGTTCTCCCAGAGCTGGCGGACGAGCGCGTAGTTCTCGATCGCCAGGTTGACGCCCTGGCGGATGTCCTGCCCGAACCACGGGTAGACGGGGCCGGTGTTGCCGCGGCCCATCATCAGGTCCATGCGGCCGTCGGACACGACCTGGAGCATCGCGTACTCCTCCGCGATGCGCACCGGGTCGTTCGTGGTGATCAGGGTCGTCGACGTGGACAGCGTGATGTCCTTCGTCTTCGCCGCCAGGTAAGCGAGCAGCGTGGTCGGCGACGAGGCCACGAACGGCGGGTTGTGGTGCTCACCGGTCGCGAAGACGTCGAGCCCGGCCTGGTCGGCATGCTCGGCGATCGTCAGGATGTCGCGGACGCGCTGGGTGTCGTCCGGCGTGGTGCCGGTCGTGGGGTCGGTCGTGACGTCACTGACCGTGAAGATGCCGAACTGCATGATGCGCCGCCTTTCGCGATTTCGATGCGTTTGCATCGACTTGCTCGGTACAACGTAGCGCACGGCGTGGCATTCCCGCCAGGCTCACGCCCGTCGGACGGGCGGCCTGGAGGCCCGGCTCGGCTCCCCGGGTCAGCCGACGGCTTGCAGCGTGGCTGGGTCAGCGGGCGGTCGGCAGCGTGGCCGGGTCGGTGCGCGCGGCGTGGTGCATCCCGTCGAGGAACCACACGATGGTCACGACCGCCAGGACGCTCGCGCTGGACGCCAACCGCCCCGCCACCAGGATCGCGGCGTGGTCGTACGCGCCGTCACCGGTCAGGCCGACCACGAGCGCCGCGACACCGATCACCAGCGTGAGCCCGGTCGCGACGAGGAGCACGACGCTCACCACCCGCCGAGGCCCCCGCCGACCGTCACGGTCGCCCCGGAGCCCGCGGTCGACCCGGGGTCCGACCGCGCGGACGATCCCGAGCCAGAACATCGCGATCGCGCAGGCGCCGATGATGTCGCTGACCCGGTGCCAGCCGTAGACCACGGTCTGGTTCGCCACGAAGACCGCGTACCCGACGCCGACGATGGTCACCAGCGGGCGGAACCGACGAGGCGTGACCATCAGGACCGCGAACAGCGCCGCCAGTGCGATCGTCGCGTGCCCGGACGGGAACGAGTTCGGCGTCGTCGACTGAGCGATCTCAGGGCGCACGGCGATACGCTTGAGGAGCGTCGAGGTGGCCGCCGACGCGAGCACCACGACCCCCGCGCCGAGTCCCACCGAGAGCCGCCGTCTGGCGAACGCCACGGCGACGATCACGACGACGAGCAACAGGATCACCGGCACCGAGATGACGTTGAGCGCAGTGTCCGAGCTGAACAGGTCGGACTCCCGGACCCCGCCGAGCGCGGCGTCCTCCGCTTTCTGACCGACCGGGGTCAGCACCGCGACCCCGTAGACGAGAGGCACGATCACGAACCCCAGAGCCGCCAGCGCAGCCCACCGCCCCCGCCGCGAGACCCACGGTCCGCGCGACTCGGATGCACTGCGCTCGGGTGTCAAGGTCACCGGGCTGGTCCTCCTCGGAGTGGTCGTCGTCGGGCTCGTCGCACGACTGGCGGCGGCGCTGCGATTGGGTCGGTCGGGGTCCGACACGATACCGTTGGAGCACCGGCCGGAGGCTGGGAACCGCACCCCCGTCGGCCGTGCACTGCGCGCTGACACGAGGGGATCGGTGATCCCCGCCGGGCCGTCGCACCACGCGGGATCGACGCACGTCGCGTCGGCAGTGTACGAGGAGGAAACCGAAGTGGCCATCAAGGAACCGGGCATCATCGCCTCGCCGAACCGGGGTCTCGCACTCACGGCCGGCGGCGTCCTCGCACTCTGGGGCGTCCTGGGCTTCTTCTTCGCCGCCGACGGCGACCCGGGCTTCTTCAACCGCCAGGGCGGCATGCTGTGGAACGCGTTCGGCGTGAACCCGGCGCTCTGCCTGGTGTGGGTGCTGCTCGCCGCGGTGCTGCTCATCACCGGCCTCGGCAACACCGTCGGATCGCGCAACGGCAACCTGCTCGTCGGCGTCCTGCTCGTCCTCTTCGCGGTGTACGGCTTCGTCTTCGTCGACACCTCGGCCAACGTCTTCGCCCTGAACACGACGGACAACGTGTTCCACGCCATCGTCGGTGTGCTCCTGCTGCTCACCGCGCTCGGTGCCGACAAGGAGAACCTCCGCGCGCTGCGAGCGGCGCGCGCCTGACGCACCCGCTCGACCGCACTCCCGACGCCCGTCTGCCGCTCCGGCAGGCGGGCGTCGTCGTGTGTGCGGGGGCGGGGCGGTTCGGCGGGGTGGTCCGGCGGCGGTGTCGTCCGGCGGGGGTGTCGTGCGGTCACGACTCCCCGCTCAGGTGCGTCGGCCGGTCACGAACTGTCGGATGCGGAGCGTTCAGGCGACGACGAGTGACCACTCGGCGCAGGACCGACGGGGAGCCGTGACCGCTCGGCAGTGTGCGACCGGGCAGGCAGGCGCGCGTGCCCGGCGGCGTGAGGCCGAAGCGGACCCAACGGGTCAGTCGGACGCGTCAGTCGGCGTCGGAGTCGGCGTCGGGCTGCTTCTTCGGGGCCTCGAGCTCGGTGGCGACGATGCGGGGCGCCTCGGACATGAAGCGTCGGACATCCAGGTCGACGATGATGTCCTGCGGCCGGAGCGGCCGGGTGAGGAACAGCCCCTCGAGGGAGGTCAGCCGCGACAGCGCCACGTACGTCTGGCCCGCGCTGAACACCCGGTTGCCGAGGTCGACCACGGCCCGGTCGTAGGTGCTGCCCTGCGACTTGTGGATGGTCACGGCCCAGGCGAGCCGGAGCGGGAACTGCTGGAACTCCCCGACGGTGTCCTTCTTGAGTTCCTTCTTGTCCGCGTCGTACGAGTACTTGAACTTCTCCCACACCGACGGCTGGACCTCGAACGACTCACCGTCGACGTCGACCCACACCGTGTCGCGGATGGCCGTCACGATGCCCAGGGTGCCGTTCACCCAGCGCTGGTCGGCGTCGTTGCGCAGGAACATCACGTGCGCGCCGGGCTTCAACTCGAGGGCTTCGTCGGCCGGGAAGTTCCGTCCGCCGAAGTCCCCGTTCACGTCGGCCTTGGCGGTCTTCACCTTGCCGGGCAGCCGCTCGAGGGCCGCCTTGTTGATCCGGGCGACCGTGTCGTTGCGGGTCGCCAGGGTGATGGCGTCGTCCGGGGCCGGGCGGGCCCCCGCGGTGTTGAGCTGCTCGGCGATGTCCGCGGTGACCCGGCCGTGCCGGACGGCGGTGAGCATCGCGGCGAAGGCGTCGTCGCGCTGCCGGTGCACCGTGGCGAGCTCGATGATGTTGAGCTCGGCCTCGAGCCACACCTTGGCGTCGAAGAACCACATCGACCGGTAGTGGTCGGTGAAGTAGGCGCGCTCGTCGGCGTCGCCGGGCACCGGGGGCAGCTGGTACGGGTCGCCGAACATCACGACCTGCACACCGCCGAACGGCTCGAACTGCCGACCGCGGGCCTTGCGGAGCGACCGGTCCATGCCGTCGAGCAGGTCGGCGTTGACCATCGAGACCTCGTCGATGACCAGGGTGTCGATCGTGTTGAGGAGCTTGCGGGTGTCCGGGCCCTGCCGCAGCTCGGCGTCGGCGATGAGCCCGATCGGCAGCCGGAACAGGGAGTGGATCGTCTGGCCGCCGACGTTGAGCGCAGCGACCCCCGTCGGGGCGCAGATGACGACCTGCTTCTCGGTGTTCCACGACAGGTGGTTGAGCAGCGTGGACTTGCCCGTGCCGGCCCGGCCGGTGATGAACACGTGGTCACGGGTGTGCTCGATGTACTCGAAGACCGCGCGCTGTTCGTCGCTCAGCTCGATGCTCATCGGGCGTCCGCCCCGGGCGAGGGTTCGAGGTCGTCGCTGCCGTCGTCGAAGTCCAGGTCGTCCTGGTCAACCCGGGAAGCGGGCTCGGCGGCGGCGGTCGGACCGGCCACAGCTGCGTCGCCGGCAGCAACTGCGTCAACGGCGTGGGCCGGGTCTCCCCCGTCACGCCGCAGCCGCACGAGCACCACCACGACCACGGTCACCAGGAGCAGCACCCCGGCGACGATCAGCACGAGCCCGGCCCGGGCCTGGTCGACGAGCGGATCCGGCCCCCACGTCCGGCCCATCGCACCGAACCACGATGCCTGCAGCAGCCCGAGCGGCCCGCGCATCGCGATCCCGAGCGAGACGGTGCCCGCCGCGATCACCATCGCCCCGACGATCCGGACGGCGGCGGCAGCCGTGGTCGGGCGACGGTGCCCGGCAGGGATCGGTGTGCAGAGCGTCGGGACGGCCAGCAGCCCGACCAGCAGGAACACGGCGTCGCTGACGGTACGACCGGTGGGGTCGCTCACCGACCACCGGACGGCATCGGTGGCGAAGAAGGCCCACCACAGGGCCGCCGCGAGCAGGAACGCGGGGAACGGCTGGGCCAGGTACCGCACGGAGGGGTGCTCGACGATGACGTCGGTCCACTCACGCACCCCCGTGCTGTCGTCGTTCCGGGGGTGCACGGCGGCGCGGATCAACGCGACGGGTGCCGCCGCCCACACCAGGGCGGGGACCACCAGGCCGAGCAGCACGTGGGCACCGACGTTCGCCGAGACGAGGAACCGGTCGTACTGGTGCAGCGAGCCCGAGGTCGCGACCACCAGGGACACGACCGCCAGGGCCGCGGCGATCGAGCGACGCGCCGGCCACCGCACGCCGCTCCGCCGCAGTCGCACGACGCCGGCCACGTAGGTCGCGGCGAGCAGCACGGCGGCCATCAGCCAGAACAGGTCGATGTTCCACTCGGTCAGCCAGCCCCACGCACCGGGCGCGTGCGGCAGCAGGTCGTCCGTCAGGAGCTCCGCCGGGCTCGGGTCGGTGGTCTTGCTCAGGGCGATCTGGTCGACCGGGGTGGCGGTCCGTCCGAGTGCCGCGGCGAACCCCGACGCCACACCCATCACCGCGAGTTCGACGACGATGAGGGTCCAGAAGGGCCGCTGCCGACCGGGCGAGGTGGTCAGCGCACGGATGGCCCGACGGCGCTGCACCGCGCCGAGGACCCCGATGGCGACGATCGCACCGATCTTCACCAGGACGAGCGTGCCGTACGGGGTGAACAGGTTCGACAGCGCCCCGACGCGGATCTGCGCCGACGCGGTACCCGAGACGGCGACGAGCACGAAGCAGCCGAGGGCGATGCTCGAGTACCGCGCCACGACCACGGCCAGCCGGTCTCCGGGCAGCACCCCGCGCAGCAGCACGAGCATGACGAGCCCACCGACCCACAGCGCCGCGCCGACCAGGTGCAGCCCCAGTGCGGTCACGGCGGCGTCGTGGCTCGCGGTACCGGCGGCGTGGCCCTGCTGTGCGAGCGGGATGAGACCGATCATCGAGACCGCGGCGGTCAGGGCGACCATGCCCCTCGAACGGACGGCGAAGCAGAGCACCGTGACGGCCGCGGCGACGAGGACGGTCACGAGCCAGGCGAGCCCGAGCTCGGTGCCGGTGAGGAAGACCCCCATCGACTGCCCGAACTGCTCGTCGATGCTGATGCGCGAACCGGCCACGCTGAGGAACGTGCAGAACGTGGCGACGGCCGACGCGACCGTCCAGACACCACTGGCCCCGGCAGCGACGTCGATCGCGCGGTTCCACTCGGGGCCGGAGCGCGAGAGGCCGACGGTCGCCAGTGCGAGCCCACCGATCGTGGTGGCCGCGGACAGGTCGACGACGAGCCGGGCGATCGGCAGCCCGAAGCGGACGCCGGGCCCCGGATCGGCGATGAGTGCGGGGTTCGCGCCCCCACCGATGACGAGTGCCGTGAGCAGCGCCACGAACCCGACGAGCAGGAGCACGGCGGGACCGGCGATGCGCGCGATCCGATTCACCCGTCAAGCCTAGGCGGTGCCCACCCGGCCGACGGACGGGGCGGGCCGATCTGTGCAAACCGGCACGGGCCTCCAGGCCAGGACCCGCGCACCACGCGCCCGCGCGCCCCGGGAACGACGAAAGGGACGGCCGAAGCCGTCCCTCCCGATGCGCGGAACAGTCTTACTTGACCGCAGCCTTGAGCTTCGAGCCGGCGCTGACCTTGACCGAGTCGCTCGCGGCGATCTCGATGGCGTCACCCGTCTGCGGGTTGCGGCCGGTGCGGGCGGCGCGGTGCGTCTTCTCGAAGGCGATCCAACCGGGGATCGTGACCTTCGTGCCGTCGGCGACGGACGACGAGACGACGCTGAAGAGCGCGTCGACGACGCCGTTGACGGTGGCCTGGCTCTGGCCGGACTCAGCGGCGACGGCAGCGACGAGCTCGGTGCGGTTCAGTGACTTGTCAGCCATGGATGTCCTCCTCGGACTTCTTGCAGTATCGGTCGGACGCACGTGTCGTCCGGCGCCCGGAGCGGGTGCCCCGTGCCACGGTGCCAGTGGGCCGAGGGCCCGGCGGAACCGGAGTTGAACCTACCAGCCGCCGGGGGTGAAAACCGCCGACTCGCCCGGATTTCCGGGGTTGTCGGGGCTCCGAGGGGGTGCTGGAGGGGCAGATGTGACGAATGACGGCTCGCATGTACCCCGTACACAGCGAACGCCCCGCCACCAGGAGGTGACGGGGCGTCGTGTACTGCGAGTGCTTACCAGGAGCTCTTCGTGATGCCGGGGAGCTCGCCGCGGTGGGCCATGTCACGGAAACGGACACGGCTGATGCCGAACTCACCGAGGTGGCCACGGGGGCGGCCGTCGATGGCGTCGCGGTTGCGGTAGCGGATGGGCGATGCGTCGCGGGGCAGCTTCTGCAGGCCCACGCGGGCGGCCTCACGCGACTCGTCGGTGCCGTTCGGGTCCACGAGGGCCTTCTTCAGCTCGAGACGACGCTCGGCGTAGCGCGCGATGATGACGGCACGCTGGTTGTTCTTCGCGATCTTGCTCTTCTTCGCCATGCTTAGCGCTCCTCACGGAAGTCGACGTGCTTGCGGATCACCGGGTCGTACTTCTTCAGCACGAGTCGGTCGGGGTTGTTCCGACGGTTCTTCTTGGTCACGTAGGTGAACCCGGTGCCCGCCGTCGAGCGGAGCTTGATGATCGGACGGATGTCCTGACCCTTTTTCGCCATCAGATCTTCTCCCCACGAGCGAGGAGATCCTTGACGACGGACTCGATGCCACGTGCGTCGATCACCTTGATGCCCTTCGCGCTGAGCGTGAGCGTGACGTTACGACGAAGCGAGGGCACGTAGTACGTCTTCTTCTGCACGTTCGGGTCGAAGCGACGCTTCGTCCGGCGGTGCGAGTGCGAGATGTTGTGACCGAAGCCGGGAACGGCGCCGGTCACCTGGCACACTGCTGCCATGGTTTCCTCCTGAGTACCGTGCGACCGGACGGCCGCACCCAAGTTCACTTGCCTGGTGCACACGCGCAGTGCCACCGGGGTGGCCGTGCGAGGGGGTTGTGTGCACCGCCCAGGTCCGCATCCCCTGTCGAAGGAGAGCCGGACACCGCGCGACCGCGGCGTTCGCGACGGTCGGAGGGCTTGGAACAACGGGCCCGCCGCGCGGACGCGGAGAACCAGGGCTCCACGTTACGCGAGGACCGGGC
This sequence comes from Curtobacterium sp. MCLR17_043, assembly GCF_003224215.1. Classification (NCBI taxonomy): domain Bacteria; kingdom Bacillati; phylum Actinomycetota; class Actinomycetes; order Micrococcales; family Microbacteriaceae; genus Curtobacterium; species Curtobacterium sp. MCLR17_043. The sequence goes on from NZ_QKLH01000013.1 coordinate 66,592, forward strand.
GTGTCGCAAGCCGCGCCTCCAGGCCTGGAGGCCCGGTGCGGCCGACCGTCCCGCTCACGTGACCCCGTTGGTCACCCCCACCGCCCGCGATCGTGAGCAGGAACGGTCGGGTCGGGCACCTCGACCCGACCGTTCCTGCTCACGAAGTGGACGAACCGCCCTCCGCGGCACGACCGCGCGGGAGCCCGACCGGTGCCATGAGCAGGTACCGCTCCCGCCGGATCCAGTACAGGCCCGTCTCCCGCCGCTCCGCCCGGGTGGCGAACCGGTAGTGGAACATCCGTGCGCGGACCCAGCGCGGCGGTTCCCCGTCGAACGGGTCGTCGGCGAGCAGCCGCAGCGTGGGCCGGTCGGCCTCGAGCAGCCGCACGACGAACACCCGGAACCACCGGTCGTCGGCACCGAGGGCCAGGAACCACATCAGCCAGTCGAGCCGCAGGTGGTACGGCGCGAACTGCCCGGGCCGACGCCTCGGGTCGCCCGGCTTGCCGCGGAACTCGTACGGTTGCCAGTCCTCGTCGGACGGGTCCTCGGCCAGGGTTCCCTCGACGATGACCTCGTCGCGCTGCTGCGTCACGCTGCCGAAGGCACCGTAGGCGTTCGCCAGGTGCCACCGGTTGAACGAGGCGTTCATGAGCTGCCGCCGCGACACCAGGTTCTTCGCGGCCGGCCAGGACAACCAGGCGAGCAGCAGCCCGACGGCGACCGTCACCGCGACGAAGGAGACCGGCGTCGCGGTCGGCCCGGCCTCGACGCTGTCGTGCAGCCAGGGCAGCACCGCCGCCACCGACCGGTCGTCGATCGCGGCGAAGGCCAGGACGAGGGTGATCCAGTTCAGCCAGGCGAAGTTGCCGGAGACCACCAACCAGAGCTGGGTGAGCAGGACGAGGGCGGCGGCGATCGACGCCACGGGCTGCGGCGCGAAGAGGAAGAACGGTACGACCAGCTGCACGAAGTGGCTGCCGAGCGTCTCGAACCGGTGCACGGGGCGGGGCAGCAGGTGGGCCGTCCGCGACACCGGGTTCGGCATCGGCTGCGTCTCGTGGTGGTAGTACAGCGCCGTCAGGTCACGCCAGGAGCGGTCTCCGCGCATCTTGATCATGCCGGCACCGAACTCGAGCCGGAACACCAGCCAGCGCAGCGCGACGAGCACGACGATCGGCGGCGCGACGTCGTCGGAGCCGAGGAACGCGACGGTGAACAGCGCCTCGACCAACAGGGACTCCCACCCGAAGGCCCAGAAGGTCTGTCCGACGTCGGAGATCGACAGGTACGCCAGCCAGAGCAGCAGGAAGCACAGCATCGGCACCCACCAGGGGGCCCGTTGCGGGACACCGGCGACCAGGGCGAAGGACACCACCGCTCCCCCGCCGGCGAGCAGCCGCAACCGTCGGTCGGTGTAGCGCCACCACCGCCAGACCACCGGCAGTCGGCGGGCGTACGGGCGCTCCATGAACCGGGGCACCGGGAGCAGGCCGTGTTCCCCGACGAGCACCGGGAACTGGGCGAGGGCGGACAGGAAGGCGAGGCAGGCGATCGCCGCGACGCCGCGCTGCAGCACGAACCGGGCGACGTCGTAGTCGGACGCGCCGGCCCACTGCGTCCAGGCTGCGAGGTCCACGGGCGGGACGCTACGCGGGGCGGGCTGCGGTCCGTCTCGGCGTCATGCCCGACGCGTCGCCGACGGCGTGCGTCGCCGACGGCGTGCGTCGCCGACGGCATGTGTGGCCTACGGCGCCTGCGTCGGCTTGGGCGCGAGCGCCTGCACCATCAGCTCCCCGAGCTGCTGCGGCGCCGTGAACATCGGCCAGTGGCCGGTCTCGAGCCCGACGATGGAGAGTTCCTCGGTCGCGACGAGCTCCGCCGCCCAGGCCTGGTGATCCGCCACCATCGCCAGCAGCTCGGCGGCGGGGATCTCGCAGGTGATGATCGTCGCGGGGATCGTGTGCCGTGCCGGGTCGGCGTAGTGGAACCGGTCGGACGGCACCGAGGCCGGCTCGGGGATCGCCCGGTGCTCGACGTCCTGCCGGACCTCGGGCGTCATGCCCCGGACGGTGGCGGGTTCCCAGATGTCCCACGACGGCAGCGGCACGACGCCGTCGACCACGGGCAGCTCGTCGTTGACGCACCCGCCCTCGGGCCCCGGGAACGTGTCGACGTAGAGCAGGTGCGCGACGAGCGACGGGCGCTGGTCGGCGGCCATGTACGCGATCGGCCCGGCACCCGAGTGTCCGGCGAGCACGACGGGTTCGTCGGCGGACGCGACGTCGTCCAGGATCGCGACCAACGCGGCGACCTGCTCGTCGAGCGTGTCGCCATCGCGCGTGACGGCCTGCACCGAGTGCCCGGCTTCCCGGAGCACCGGGGCGACGTCGTCCCACGCGCTCGCGTCGAGCCAGAACCCGGGGACCAGGATGACGTGCATGCGGGGCAGGTTACTCGTCGGTGGCGGCGGTCGCGCGGGCTGCCGTGCAGACGGCGCACTCGCCGAAGATGTCGACGACGTGACTGGCGTTGGTGAACCCGTTGGCGGCGGCGACGTCCTGCGCCCACTGCTCCACCGGGTCCGCCTCGATCTCGACGGTCCGGCCGCAGTTCCGGCAGATCAGGTGGTGGTGGTGCGCGTCCGTCGTGCACGCCCGGTACAGCGATTCACCGTCCTGCTGCAGCGAGTCGGCGTCGCCCTCGGTCGCCAGGTCGGCGAGCGCCCGGTAGACGGTGGCCAGACCGATGGTCGATCCCTCGTCCCGCAGGTGCTGGTGCAGCGCCTGCGCACTGACGAACCCCTCGGTCGAGTCGAGGGCTCCGCGCACCGCTTCGCGCTGCCACGTGTTCCGCTTGGTCTTCTGCACGGCGTTCATGCTGACACCTCTTCCTTCCGACCGGCTGTCGACGTCGTCCCTGCCTGGAGGCCCGGCTCGCCCCCGCCACGCTGGCTCCGGCCGGCGACGCGGTTGCGTCCCCGCTTGTCGCGTCGCGACCCGATGATCCGGCAGACCACCCAGATCGCGAACGAGATCGTCGTCACGTACGGGCTGATCGGCAGGCCGCCACCCAGTGCGAGCAGGATGCCCCCGACGACCGACGTCACCGCGAACACCGTCGACAGCACCGGCACGACGACCGGGTGCGAGCTCAGGCGCAGGGCAGCGGCCGCCGGGGTGACGAGCAGGGACAGCACGAGCAACGCACCGACGATCTGCACCGACACGGCGGTGGCCAGCCCGAGCACGAGCATGAACACGATCGCGAGGGTCCGCACCGGGATCCCCGCGGCCGCAGCCACGTCGGGGTCGACCGAGGCGAACATCAGCGGGCGCCAGATGACGAGCAGCGTCGCCACGACGATCGCGGCGACCACGATCAGGAACGTCAGCTGCGGGTTGTCGACCGAGACGATCTGCCCGGTGAGCAGCCCGAACTTGTTGGCGGCCCGGCCCTTGTAGAGCGCCAGGCAGAGGATGCCGAGCCCGAGCCCGAACGGCATGAGGACGGCGATGATCGAGTTGCGTTCCCGGGCACGCGACCCGAGGAGACCGATGAGCAGGGCGGCGATGACCGACCCGACGAGCGATCCGGACACCACGTTCACCCCGAGCAGCAGCGAGGCGCTGGCCCCGGCGAACGAGAGCTCCGAGATGCCGTGCACGGCGAACGGCATGTTCCGGGCGACGACGAACGGGCCGATGAGGCCGCCGACGATGCCGAGCACCGCGCCGGCCCAGATCGAGTTCTGTACGAGCACGAGGAGCTCGCCGTAGTCCTGGAACGAGAAGACGGTCGACAGCAGGTCCATCAGATCCGCCCTTTGTCGGGCTGGTCGGCGTGCGGGTCGACCTCGCCCGGGTGGTGCTCGTGGGCCTCGTTCGCCCCGACGATGACGATGCGTCCCATGGTGCGGACGACGTCGACGGGCGTGCCGTACAGGTCGCTGAGCACGTCGGCGCGCAGGACCTCGTCCGGTGAACCGATCCGGAACCGACCGCCGGCGATGTAGAGGACCCGGTCGACGACGTCGAGGATCGGGTTCACGTCGTGCGTCACGAAGAGCACGGCGGCCTCGCGCTGCCGGCGCTCGCGGTCGATGAGCTCGGTGATCCCGCGCTGGTGCCGCAGGTCGAGCGAGATGAGGGGTTCGTCGCACAGCAGCAGGGCGGGGTCGGCGGCGATGGCCTGCCCGACGCGGGTGCGCTGCTGCTCGCCGCCGGAGAGCTCGGCGACGGGGGCGTCCGCGAAGGCGGTGGCGCCGACCTCGTCGAGGACCCGGTCGATGCGCATCCGGTCGGCCTTCGACGCCCGTCGGATCCCCCACCGGTGCCCGGTCACGCCCTGGGCGATCATGTCCCGCGCGCGCAGGGGCGTCCCCGCCTCCATCAGGCGCTGCTGCGGGATGTAGCCGATCTTCCGGTGGCCGCGGTGCACCGGCTGCCCGAGGAACGACATCGTGCCGCTCGTGAGCCGCTGCTGCCCGAGGACGGTTCGGAGCAGTGAGGTCTTGCCGGCGCCGTTCGGGCCGAGGACCGCGACGAACTCCCCCGGCGCGAGGTCGAGGTCGAGGCCTGCCCAGAGCTTCCGGGCGCCGTAGGACAACCCGGCGTCGCGGAGCGCGAGGACCGGACGACCTGCAGCCCGGTCGTCCACCGTGGTGGTCGCCGGGCTGGGGGTCGCCGCTGCTGCGGTCGAGGTCGTCACTTCTGGAGCGCTGCCTTCACCGCGTCGATGTTCGCCTGCTGCCACGAGACGTAATCCTGCCCCTTGGGGAGCGTCTCCGTGACACCGACGACGGGGATGTCGTTCTGCTCGGCCGCCTTCTGGACCTGCTCGGTCTCGGGGCTGGACGCCTGGTTGTTGTAGGCGAGGAGCTGCACGCGCTTGCCGGTGAACAGCGCGAGGGTGTCGCGGAGGGCCGCCGGCGGGACGTCGTCGCCTTCCTCGATGGCCTCGGAGAAGTCCGGCGGGGTCTCGTTCTCGAGCCCCATCGCGTCGAACAGGTACCCGGGCACCGGCTCGGTGTACGCCACCTTGTCGCCGGAGTCCTGCTTCTTGACGGCGTCGGTCTGGGACTCGAGGTCCTCGAGCTTGGTGGTGAGCGTGGCGGCGTTCTTCTCGAAGGCGTCCTTGCCGCTCTCGTCGAGCGCGCTGAGGTCCTTCGTGACCGCCTCGACCAGCTTCACCATCGTCGGGTAGCTGTAGAAGACGTGCTCGTTGAACTCGGCGCTGCCGCCCTTGTCGAGGCCGGAGAGCTTCACGACGTTGATCGTGTCGGCCTTGGTGTCCGAGGCGTTCGCGAGCGTCGTCATGAAGTCGTCGTAGCCGCCACCGTTCTCGATGAGCAGGTCGGCCTTCGACACGGAGAGCTGCGTGCGGGCGCTCGACTCGAACGAGTGCGGGTCCTGCGAGGGGTCGCTCAGGATGCTCGTCACGGTGACGGCGTCGCCACCGATGGTCTTGACGATCGAGCCGTAGACGTTGGTGGAGGCGACGACGTTGACCGTGCCGTCACCGCTGGCCTCCCCCGAGGCGGACGAGGTGGCGCACCCGGTCAGGGCGAGCGCGGCGGCGCCGGCGACGAGCGGGAGGGCGAGGAGGCGGTTGCGCATACGACGACCGTACCGACTAGTGATAACGATTGTCAAAACCGGTAGCACCTCGACCTGCTCGGCGTCCGACTACCGTGATGGAACTCCGACGGCAGGACCGGGCAGTACCCATCGTGACCAGCACACACCCACCACCCGACGCGTCCGCGGCGCTCGGCGCGCTCTTCGACCTGCACGGTCGACGCATCCTGCTCTACCTCGCCCGCCGGACGGACCTGCAGACGGCGGAGGACGTCCTCGGCGAGACCTTCGTGGTCGCACTCACCCGGTGGGACGCCCGCGATCCGGACCGGGGCGATCCGCTGCCGTGGCTGTTCGGCATCGCGACGAACCTGCTCCGGCGGCACTGGCGGTCGGAGAGCCGAGGCCGTCGGGCGATGGCCCGCGCTGCCCTTCCGGAAGCACTCGAGAGCGACCCCGGCGACCGTGTGGACCAGGAACGAGCCGTCCGAGCCGTCATCCGTGAGCTCGACCGGATGCGTCCGGCCGTCCGCGACACCGTGCTCCTGCACGCCTGGGCGGAACTCACCTACGAGCAGATCGCGGAGGCGACGGGGGTCCCCATCGGCACCGTCCGCTCCCGACTGAACCGGGCCCGCACCGTGCTCCGCACCGTCCCCGACGCCACCGACCCCCTGAACGGAGCAGCCCGTGCCTGACGAACTCACCCTCCTGCGCTCGGTCCGGTCCACGACCGACGGGGCCCCACCCGAACTGGTCGACGCCGCCCTGCAGCGTGCCCGCCAGCGATTCGAGGCGGCCAGCAGCCCCGCACCGGTGCACTCCCCGCGCATCCGACCCCTGCGGCGGTACCGGACAGCGCTCGTGACCGCAGCCGCCGTCGTGACGGCCGGAGCCCTGGTCGCCACCGGGGTCGGTGTGACGCACCTGCTGGGTCCGGAGTCGGCGGCCGCGGCGACCCTGCACGACGCCGCCCGTGCCGCGACCGCCGCGCCGGATGCCCCCGGCGCCGCCACGCGGGTGACGGTCCGCGAGCTCGCCCTGGGGTACGCGACCTCGGACGGCGAGCACTACGACGAGGGGTACCTCTTCCCCACGACGACGGTCACCTGGATCCCCCGGGACGTGTCCGGCACCTGGACGCGGGAGTCGTGGTCCGAGCCCGCGACGAGGATCTACGGCGGGCGAGCCGCACGCGACGCAGCACAGCGGGACTACGCCACGTCGGCCCACCGCGACGATCCCGTGCGCGACCGGGCTGCGGGTGGAGCGTTCGGCAACGGCGAGCTCGGCGGCACCCCGGCCGGCACCCTCACCCCGGCGGACATCGCCACCCTGCCCCGGGATGCGGACGCGCTCGTCCGTCGTGTCGAGGCGGCTCCGCGCGCGAAGGGAGCGACGGACGCCGAGCACGTGTTCGACACGCTCGCCGACTTCCTCCGTACCGGCCTCGTCCCGGCCGACCTGCGGGGTGCGGTCTACGACGCACTGGCCGATCTGCCCGGCATCGTCGTGACCGACGACCAGGCGTCGCTCGACGGGCGGCACGGCACGGCGATCGGCCTCACTACCAGCGGTGGTACCGACCGCCGCGAGGTCATCGTGAACCGCGTGACCGGCGACTACCTGGGCGAACGGACCCTGCAGACGGAGCGGCTCGGCAGCATCCCCGCCGGGACCGTGATCGACTCGGCCTCCGTCCGCGCCAGCGCGGTGGACCGCACCCCCTGACGGACGGGAGGCCCGGTGCCAGCTGGCACCGGGCCTCCCGTCCGTGGAGACGCTCGCGTCTACGGCTTGGTGGCCGCGTCGATCGTGTTCTCGGCGATCGTGTCCTCTTCACGCCCGGGCGTGCGGAGGTTCCACTTCTTGATCACGAAACTGAACAGGAAGTAGTAGACGACCGCGTAGCCGAGGCCGATCGGGATGAGCCAGATCGCTCCGTCCGCCTTGCCGAAGTTCAGCACGTAGTCGATCGCACCGGCCGAGAACGAGAACCCGTCATGGATCCCGAGAGCGTTCACCAGGGCCAGCGAGGTACCCGTGAGCACCGCGTGGATGACGTACAGCGGGAACGCGACGAACATGAACGAGTACTCGAGCGGCTCGGTGATGCCCGTGACGAACGAGGTCAGTGCGGCGGAGAGCATGATGCCGCCGACGAGCTTGCGGTTCTGCGGCTTCGCGTTGCGCCAGATCGCCAGGGCACCGGCGGGCAGCGCGAACATCATGATCGGGAAGAAGCCGGTCATGAACGTGCCGGCCGTCGGGTCGCCAGCGAGGAACCGGTTCACGTCGCCGTGCACGGCGAGGCCGTCCGCGCCGGTGAAGCTGCCGAGCTGGAACCACGGGAAGAAGTTGAGCAGCTGGTGCAGGCCGACGGGGATGAGCATGCGGTTCGCGAACCCGAAGATGCCACCACCGATGACGGCGTTGTCCGCGACGGCCTGACCGGCTGCGGTGAGTGCGATGTCGAAGTAGCGGTACACGAAGGACATCAGGACCGCGATCACGAGACCGGCGGCTGCGGTCATGATCGGCACCAGACGGCGACCCGAGAAGAACCCGAGGAAGTCGGGCATCTTCGTGCGGTGGAACTTCTCCCACAGCACGGCGGAGACGAGACCCATCACGATGCCGCCGAGGACACCGAAGTTGATGGTGGCAGGGTTGCCGGCGGCGTCCTTCACCCCGTCGAGCACGATCGGCGACATGGCGGCGAACACCTGGTACATGACCATGTAGCCGACGACGGCCGCGAGCGCGGTCGTGCCGTCGGACTTCTTGGCCCAGCCGATCGCGATGCCGACCGCGAAGAGCAGCGGAAGCCATGTGAACACGGCCTGTCCGGCGGCCGCGATGATGGTCGCGCCCTGCTCGAAGCCGGGGATCGCACCGAGCATGTCGGACTGGCCGAGGCGGAGCAGGATGCCCGCGGCAGGCATGACCGCGATCGGCAGGAGCAGGCTCCGTCCGAGTCGCTGGGCGTTCGCGAAGAACCTGGACTGCTTCTTCTTCGGCTTCTTCTCCGGCACATCCGTGGCAGTGGTGGCGCTCATCGGAGGTCCTCTCGTCATTGGGTGGAGCTGTCGGGGTGAGTTGAGTCGTGCAGCCAGCGCAGGTAACCTCGGCGGTGTCGCCAGGTCCGGTCCTGTCCGGTCATGACCAGTTCCGTAGTCTGATCCGCGAGCGGTCCGGTGTCAACCTGCGACGCAAACCCTTAACGAGGAGGAAACGATGGCCGACATCAAGGCAGCCGACATCATCGCCGCACTCGGCGGTGCCGAGAACATCGAAGAGGTCGAGGGCTGCATCACGCGCCTCCGCGTCGAGGTCGAGGACGGGGACCTGGTCGACAAGGCTGCCCTGCAGGCCGCCGGGGCCCAGGCCGTCGTCGGTGGCGGCACCGGTTGGCAGGTCATCGTCGGCACGATCGCCGACAACCTCGCCCAGGACATCCAGGACGAACTGTGACCGTCGTCCGCACCCCGTTCGCCGGACCGGTCGTCGCCCTCGCCGACGTGCCCGACCCGGTGTTCGCCGGACAGCTCGTCGGCGCCGGCGTCGCGGTCGACCCGACGGGCGTCGAGGGTGCGATCACCGCGGTGGCCCCGGTCGACGGCACCATCGTCAAGCTGCACCCGCACGCGTTCGCCCTGCAGGGTGCCGCCGGCACCGACGTCCTGGTGCACGTCGGTATCGACACCGTGAAGCTCTCCGGCGAGGGCTTCGAGCTCCTCGCGACCGAGGGCGACACCGTCACCGCCGGTGACCCCGTCGTCCGGTTCACCCCCTCGGTCATCTCGGCCGCCGGGTACTCGCCGATCTGCCCGGTCGTCGTGCTCGGCTCGACGCCGGACAGCGTCGACCAGGGGACGGTCGGCACCACGGTGCTCGACGGCGACACCCTCTTCGAGGTCTAGGGCCACTTCCCCCTTCGAGAGCGACTGCGTGCTGCGGAACACCCGCGGCGCACAGTCGCTTTCGCGTTGCTGGCCGGACTACGCGACCGCGGGGGTCGCGGTGACCTCCATCTGCACGCGGTAGCGGTCCGAGCGGTACCAGCTGCGGGTGTGCTCCACGGGTCGTTCCCCCGCGTACGACACCCGGTCGAACTCGAGGACCGGCGCTCCGGTCTTCGTCCCGAGCAGCGTCGCGACGTCGTCGGCCGCCGGGTTCGCCGCGACGGTCTGCTGCGCGCGGTCGATCGGAGTGCCGTACTCCGTGGCGATGATCGAGTACACCGACCCCGACAGGTCGTGGTCGAGCAGACCCGGGAACGCGTCGGCCACGAGCCAGGCGTCGTCGATCGACACCGGGGCACCATCGGCCATCCGCAGGCGCTTCACGTGGAAGGCCGGCACGTCCGGATCGATCCGCAGGGCCGCGGCGGTGTCGGCCGGCGGTACCCGCTCTTCGCGCACGAGCACCACGGTGGTCGGCTCGTGCCCCATCGCCCGCATCTCCTCGGTGAACGAGGCGAGGTGCAGCGTCGACTGCACGGGCCGGTGCGCGACGAAGGTGCCCTTGCCGCGGACGCGCTCCAGGTAGCCCTCGTTGACCAGCTGCCCGAGTGCTTCACGCACGGTGATCCGCGAGACGCCGTACTCGGCGATGAGCTGCCGTTCGGACGGGATCGCAGCGCCGGGAGCCAGTCGCGTGGTGACGAGGTCGAGCAGGATGCGCCGCAGCTGCTGGTGCTTCGGTTCGGCACCCTCGGTGATGCGGCTCGTCATGCGTCCCTCGTGCTCCGTTGCTGGTCCTGGGCGGTGGTCATGCGCGGACATGACCAGTTCCCATCACAGTAGCGAGTCAGGCCGGGAAGACCAACGTCGGGCATCTCGGTCCCTGTGGAACATGTATTCCATATTCTTGACATCAGTACTGCACCGCTGCCACGATCGGTCGAGCCTCATCGGGGGGGGCACATGGGAGGAAACAGTCATGCACAAGTCCAGAACGAAGATGCTCGTCGGCCTCGGTCTCACCGTCGGCCTGATCACGGGCACTGCGACGGCGGCATCAGCTGCGCAGTTCGAGGTCATGGGATCAGGGTCGGAAGCCGGCGGAGTGACCGTCGCTGCTTCCGGTGCAAGTGCGAGCGGTGAGACCAGCGGCATCGGTACCGACAACGACGGCGGGGGCGGGAGCTTCTGGCAATGGGGCGTCGGCAAGGACGACACCTGGTCGAACTACTTCCGCGAGAAGCGGTGCCACGGCGCGACCGCGGTCGGCAAGAAGTCGAAGCGCGTCACGAACGTGCCAGGCGGCCGGTACGCGATGGCGATGACACCGAAGGCGCGCAGCGGCAACAAGGCGTACTACCACAACTGCTGAGACCGGGAGCGGGCGGTCCCGAGCGGCCGTCCGCTCCGGCTCACGCTCGCCGCAAGGGGGACCATGAACATCCGATCGGTGGCGCTCGCCTACTTCGTCCCGCCGCTCCTGGCTTCCGTCCTGGGCTTCGTCGGCCTGGTGCAGGTCAGCGACGCCGGCATCGTGGGCGCCTCGTCCGTGGTGACCGCTACCGCCGGTGCTGAGAGCGGATCGAACCAGCGGGTCGCGATCGCACTCGAGCAGGTCGCCGAGGCCGAGCACGCCACGATCGCGCGGGTGGTGGCGGACCGCGCAGCTCCGACGACGCGCCGCGTCGCGCTCGTCACCGACGCGCCCTCGAGCCGCGGAGCCGGCTGGCTCCGCGACGGGTACGAGGACTTCACGAGGTCAATGGCCACCACCGTCCGTCCGATGTCGGAACTCGACCAGTTCGACCCGACCGGCTCGTACTCGGTCTTCGGGGACGACGACGCTCGGCGAGCCGTCGTGAGCGCACTGACAGACGCCGGGTACGAGGTCAGCGTGGACCGCGTGCCGCTCCTGCAACGCATCGGCGTCACCGACGGCTTGGATCAGACCCTGGCCCTGGTCGGAGCACTCGTATCGGGATGCGTGGCGCTCTGCCTGATGACGACCGTCGGCGCCCCTCGCCGCAGCGCAATCCGCCGACTGCACGGAGACACCACAGCCGCCATCGTCGTCCAGGAGCTGGCTGAGCTCCGGACCGCCGTGCTCGTCATCGCCATCGGAGCACCCGTCGCCGCCATCGGGCTCTGGTTCTACAACGGGCTCGCTTCGGCGGCGACCCTCGCCGCCGCGATCTCGGTGTTCTGCGTGGGGCTGCTCGTTCCGGTCGTCGTCGCGCACACGATCGGCACGGTGGTCGCGTGTCGACAGTCGTTGGCTGGCGCACTTCGGGGTGCTCGACCAGCGGGCGCGCTCCTGCTCGTCACACAGATCGCACGGGTGCCCGCGCTGCTGTTGCTCGTCGCGGCCGTCTTCGAACTGACCGGGGCGGTGACCACCGCGCGACAGGGAACGGCAGAACGGGATCTTCGGGCGGCCGGCGAAACCGTCCAGCTCTGGGTCACCCCGGATCCCCGCCCGGTCGAGGAGCAGGCCTACTGGGACCGCATCGGTGACTTCGCCGGCGGGGCACTCGAGCGGCGTGATGCGTTCCTCGCCGCTGCGGTCGAGGTGTCGAGTGGCCGAGGGAAGTCGATGGTTCCTGCGCTCGTCGTCGACCAGGGCTACCTAGCCCTGCAGGACGTCCGTTCCGAGGACGGGGCACGCATCACCACCGACGGCGCGGAGATCGCCGTGTGGATGCCTGCCGACAGTGACCTCTCCCGCGAGCGGCTCGTCGCGGGTCTGACCGACTGGCAGTTGCGGGATGCACCCGACGCCCTCCTCGAGCACGTCATCGGCGGCACGCTGGCCCGCCAGCAGGTCTACTCGTACCCGGACGACGCGTCGTCGCGCGCGTGGCTCGACGATGCCGTGATCGTGGTCGTCCCCACACCGTTCGACGTCTTCTCGGCCGATGAACTCGGATCGTGGTTGTCGACCGGAGACGTCGTCTTCACGTCCCGTGCTGCCGCCGAGCGGTCGATCGGCGCGTCGGGGCTCCGCGACGAGTTCAGCGCGGTCGTCGCGGTGGGTCAGTGTGCGGCGGAACAGGCACGGCACGCAGCGACGACCGTAGCGATCGGGACGGGCACCCTGGTCAGCACCCTCGCCGTCAGCGTCATGCTCGGGATGGTCGCCACGATCGCGCACCGACGCCGTCACGGCCGTGCGCTGTTCGCGAAGTTCACCAGTGGCGTCTCGCCCGTCCGCACCGATGCTGGCCTGCTGACGATCGAAGCCGGTCTGGTCTCGATCGCCGTCATCGCCGTCGTCAACACCTGGTGGTCGCAACACCCGGACGGAAGCGGGCTCAGATCGGCACTCGACCCGGTCGCGCAGTCGGCCGGAGTCGCCGGGGCGCTCGCGCTCGTGACGCTCGCGGCGGTGAGCGCCACCAGCCTCGTCGTCATGGCCGTCACGGCACGGAGCACTGCACGCAGCCGAGGGAACGGATCACGATGATCGAGGTACGGAACGCATCGAAGCGTCGCGGAGGCCGTGCACTGTGGCACGACCTGACGTTCGAGGTGGCAGGCGGAGAGATCGTCGGCTTGGTCGGGCCGAGCGGCTGCGGGAAGTCGACGCTGCTCGACTGTGTCGGGCACGTCGATGCGCTCGACGGCGGCACGATCCGGATCAACGGAGAGTCGGCGGGCTCGAACGAGCGGCGGGCACGACTGATCCGGCGGCGCCACCTCGGGTACCTGTTCCAGGACTTCGGGTTGGTACCCGACATGACGGTCCAGTCGAACGTCGACGTGGTTCGCCTGCCGGACGGACGGCGCAGACACCGAGGCATCCGGACGGGTGAGGCCCTGGGCCGTGTCGGTCTGGCCGGACGCGGAACGGACCGCGTCCACGAACTCAGCGGCGGCGAGCAGCAACGCGTCGCGATGGCGCGGCTCCTGGTGAAGCGTCCGTCGGTCATCCTCGCCGACGAGCCGACGAGTGCCCTTGACGACGGCAACGCCGCGATGGTGCTCGACCTGCTGGACGAGCTGGCGGCCGACGGAGCGGCCGTCCTGATCGCGACACACTCGTCATCGGTCGAAGCGCGCGCCGCACGGAGCATCACGCTCGGCGGACCCGCTCGCTGACGGGTCAGGCGTTGGCGACGAGCCAGGCGAACTGCTCGTCGGAGAGCAGCCGATCGGTCCAGACCTGCCCCTCGACGCCGGCAGCCGCACGGTTCTGCGCAGCCGGAGCCCCCTGCCACACCAGCGACAGCCCCGCACGACGCAGCACGGCTGCAGAAGCAGGGTTGTTCGTGAGCACCCGCCCGGTCACCGGGACGTCCGGAGCGGTGTCGGCGGCGGCACGCACGGCAGCGAGGGCGATCTCAGACGCGAAGCCCTGCCCCCATGCCGCGGGCGCCAGACGGTAGCCGAGGTTCCAGACCCCACCGGCGGTCATGTCGACCCCGCCCACACCGACGAAGGCGTGGTCGGAGGTGCTCCGGACCGCCCAGGACCCGAGGCCGTGGCGTGCACGACCGCCGATCTTGCGCTGCACCATGTCCACGCTCGAGCTCCGCGCCACGTGCCGACCCGTGGGCAGGTGCTGCCACGTGCGGGCGTCCGAGAAGAGCGCGTGCACGTCGTCGATGTCGGCCGGGGTCAGCGGGGTGAGCAGGAGGCGATCCGTTCGGATCTCCTGCGACGGGGTCAGGAGCTGGTGGACCATGCACCGATCATGCCGCCGACCCCCGACATCCGTGTGAACACCACGCGACGTTTGCGGAAGCCCGCAGATGGTGAGCAGGAATGGTCGAGTGGCTCGAAGCAACCCGACCATTTCTGCTCACGAAGCGGAACGACCGGCGCTCAGTCGAGCAGGAGCGCGGGCTCCTCGAGCACCGAGGCGACGTCGTGCACGAAGCGGGACGCCACGTCACCGTCGACGACCCGGTGGTCGAACGACGCACCGATGGTCGTCACCATGCGCGAGCGGACCTCGCCGTCGACGACCCACGGCTTCGGCTTGATCGTGCCCATGGCGACGATCGCGACCTCGCCCGGGTTGAGGATCGGGGTCCCGGTGTCCATGCCGAACACCCCGATGTTCGTGATCGACACCGTGCCGTTCGCCATCTGCTTCGGCGTGGTCTTGCCGTCGCGGGCGGTCAGGGTGAGCTCCTCGAGCGCCTGTGCCAGCTCGAGCAGCGACATGTCCTGCGCGTCCTTGATGTTCGGCACGATGAGCCCGCGCGGGGTCGCCGCGGCGATGCCGAGGTTCACGAAGTGGTGGACGATGATCTCGCGGTCGGTCCAGGTCGAGTTCACCGAGCGGTTCCGGCGGACGGCCCAGATGACGGCCTTCGCGACGATGAGCAGCGGCGAGACCTTGACGCCGGCGAACGTCGGCGAGGCCTTGAGCCGCTTGACGAACTCCATCGTGTGGGTCGCGTCGACGTCGACGAACAACGACACGTGCGGTGCCGTGAACGCGGACGTGGTCATCGCGGTGGCGATGGCCTTGCGGACGCCCTTGACCGGGATCGTCTCGCTGCGGACCTCGCCCCACTCGGGCGTCTCGATGTTCCGGAAGACGCTGGCCTGCTTCGCGTGCCGGATGACGTCGTCGCGGGTGACCTCGCCGGCCAGACCGGTCGCGACGATCTCGGTCAGTTCGACGCCGAGGTCCTTCGCGAGCTTCCGGATCGGCGGCTTCGCCAGCACGTTGGTCGCGGTGCTCTGCTTGTGCGCGGAGCCCGTGCCGAGGGCGCTGATCGCCTCGGCGGTACTCTCCTCGCCCGGGTCGACGGAGGCTTCGGCCGCTGCGGCGGTGTCCACACTGGAGGCGCGGCTCGCCTCGGCCGCGAGCGCTGCGGCCCGGCGGGCGCCCGGCTTGCGACGGGAGGGCGACGAGGTCGCTGAGCCGTAGCCGACGAGGACGGCACCGGAGGACTCGTCCGTGCCCTGGACGGAGGCGTCGACCGCGACCGGCTGGACCGGCGCCGCCGGCGCGGCGGCAGGGGCAGGTGCTGCCGGTGCGGGGGCAGCGGCGCGTGCCGGCACCGCCGCGGGAGCGGGAGGGGTCTGCGCAACCGGAGCCGACGGGGCGGCAGGGGCCGGCGGGGTGGACGCGACCACGGGCGAGACCGGGGCGGTCTGGGTGACGGGCGCCGCGCCTCCAGACTGTTCCGCAGGCGGCGTGAGGGCCGCACCGGAGGCGACCGACGCGTCCGAGTCGACGCGGATGATCGGCTTGCCGACCTCGACCGTGTCCCCCTCGGAAACGAGCAGGCCCGTGACGGTGCCGGCGAACGGCGACGGCAGCTCGACGAGCGACTTCGCGGTCTCGATCTCGACGAGCACCTGGTCGACGGCGATCTCGTCCCCGATCGCGACGCGCCACTGCACGATCTCGGCCTCGGTGAGACCTTCACCCACGTCGGGCAGGGGGAATTCGGCGGCGGCCACTACGGCTCCTTCGCGGATCTGGTCGTGCTCGGTCGGACGGGTCAGTAGGCGAGGGCGCGGTCGACGGCCTCGAGGATGCGGTCGGCATCCGGCAGGTGCAGGTGCTCGAGCTTCGAGACCGGGAACGGCACGTCGAAGCCGGAGACCCGCAGCGGCGGTGCCTGCATCGTGTAGAACGCCCGCTCGGCGACGGTCGCGGCGATCTCGCTGCCGACGCTGACGAAGCCGGAGGCCTCTTGCGCGATGACCAGGCGACCGGTCTTGCGGACGGAGGCGAGCAGCGGCTCCCAGTCGATCGGCGAGATCGAGCGGAGGTCGATGACCTCGCAGCTGGTGCCCTCGGCCTCGGCGATGTCCGCCGCCTGCATCAGGGTGGCGACCATGGCGCCGTGCCCGACCAGGGTGACCTCGGTGCCGGTGCGGGCGACGCGGGTCGTGTGCATCGGGACGTGGCCGTCGACCAGGTCCACCTGGCCCTTGGGCCAGTAGCGGGACTTCGGCTCGAGGAAGACCACCGGGTCCTTCGACGCGATGGCCTCCTGGATCATCCAGTAGGCGTCGTTCGGAGTGCTCGGGCTGACGACCCGCAGTCCCGGGGTGTGCGCGAAGTACGCCTCGGGGGACTCCTGGTGGTGCTCCACGGCGCCGATGTGGCCGCCGTAGGGGATGCGGATGACGACGGGCAGCGACATGTGTGCCGGCAGGCGGTTCGCCATCTTCGCGAGCTGCGAGGTGATCTGGTCGAAGCCGGGCCACACGAAGCCGTCGAACTGGATCTCGACGACCGGGCGGTAGCCGCGCAGGGCGAGGCCGATCGCGGTGCCGATGATGCCGGCCTCGGCGAGCGGGGTGTCCCGCACGCGCTCGGCGCCGAAGCGGTCCTGCAGGCCCTCGGTGATGCGGAAGACGCCGCCCAGCTGGCCGATGTCCTCGCCCATCAGCAGGACCTTGTCGTCCGCTTCCATGGCCGCGGCGAGCCCGGCGTTGAGGGCCTTGGCCATCGGCAGGGTCGGGGTGGGGTCGCTCGGGACCTCACCGGCGCCCGGGTGGGAGCGCAGGGTGTAGTCGAAGAGCTGCTCGGTGGTGCTCATGCGTGGGCGCCCCCTTCGAAGCCGGCCTCGTACTGGGCGAGCCAGGCCTTCTGCTCGGTGATCCGCGGGTGCGGTTCGCGGTACACGTTGTCGAACATGACGTCGACGGACGGTGCGGTCAGGGCGACGGTGCGGCGTCGGACGTCGGCGGCGATGTCCTCGCCCTCTTCGTCGAACGCGGCGAACTGCTCGTCCGTCGCACCCTTCGAGCGCAGGTACGCCTCGGACCGGACGATCGGGTCGCGCAGGACCCACTCCTCGAGCTCGCCGTTGGCGCGGTACCGGCTCGGGTCGTCGGAGCTGGTGTGCGCACCGATGCGGTAGGTGTCGGCCTCGATGAAGGCCGGGCCCTGGCCGCTGCGGGCGTGCTCGGTCGCGACGACCGAGGCCGTGTAGGAGGCGAGGATGTCGTTGCCGTCGATCAGGACGCTCGGGATCCCGAAGCCGCGCGGGCGGTCGACGAGCGGCGTCGGGGACTGCACCGACACCGGCACCGAGATGGCCCAGTGGTTGTTCTGCAGGAAGAAGACGACCGGCGCCTTGGTCGACGCGGAGAACACGAAGGCCTCGTTCACGTCGCCCTGGCTGGTGGCGCCGTCGCCGAAGTAGACGATCGAGCAGGCGTCGCGGTCCGGGTCGCCCGTGCCGACGTCGCCGTCGAGCTTCTGCCCGAGCGCGTACCCGGTGGCGTGCAGGGTCTGCGAGCCGATCACCAGGGTGGAGATGTGCGTGTTGCCGCGCTGGTCCGGATCCCACCCGCCGTGGGTCTGCCCGCGGTACATCGCGATGATCTCCATCGGCTCGACGCCGCGGTGCATCGTGACGGCGTGCTCGCGGTAGGACGGGAACACGTGGTCCTGGGCACGCAGGGCGAAGGCCGAGCCGGTCTGTGCCGCCTCTTGCCCGTGGCTGGGCACCCACAGGCCGAGCTGGCCGGTGCGCTGGAGGTTGTGGCCGGCGTGGTCGAACCGACGGGTGAGCACCATGCGGCGGTGCATCGCCAGCAGGGTCTCGTCGGGGATCGCCCGCGCGGCGGCGGCGAACTCGGCGTTCTCGTCGGTCTCCACGAACCGACCCTCGGGGTCGAGGAGCCGGACGGTGGTCGTCGCGGGAGCCGCGGCGCGGAATGACATGCGGGCCAGCGTAGCGCCAGGCACTAGTCGGCCACCTGGAGGTCCCCCACAAGTGAGCGGGCTGTTTGGAGGAGCGTTTCCACAGCTTCGTGCTCGCCGATCGAGATGCGGATGCCCTCTGGCGGGAAGGCCCGGACGATGATGCCGGCGTCCTCGAACGCGGCCGCCGCGGTGGCCGTCCGCTCGCCAGTCGGCAGCCAGAGGAAGTTGCCCTGGGCGTCGGGGACGTCCCAGCCCTGTGCCCGGAGCTCGACGACGATCCGGTCGCGCAGGGTGGCGATCTCGGTCACGCGTCCGAGTAGTTCGGCCTCGCGTTCCAGGCTGGCGAGCGCCGCCGCCTGGCCCTGGGCGGTCACGGACAGCGGGATGGCGCAGGCCCGGACGGCGTCGAGCACGTAGTCCGGACCGAGCGCGTAGCCCACTCGGAGCCCGGCGAGCCCGTACGCCTTCGAGAAGGTGCGGAGGACCACGAGGTTGGGGTGCGCGGCGAGCAGCGGATGGCCGTGCACGGCGGCCTCGTCGGTCACGAACTCGGCGTATGCCTCGTCGAGCACGACCAGCACCGACTGCGGCACCGCGGCCATGAACGCGTCGAACTCCGCGGCGGTCACGACCGGCCCCGTCGGGTTGTTCGGCGAGCAGACGAGCACCATGCGGGTGCGCTCGGTGACGGCCGCGGCCATCGCGTCGAGGTCGTGCCCGCCGTCGGCGCGGTTCGGCACCTGCACGCTCGTGGCGCCGGCGACCGTGACCACCCCGGGGTACGCCTCGAACGAGCGCCACGCGTAGACGATCTCGTCGCCCGGGCCGGAGGTCGCGCGGGCGAGCTCGTGCAGGATCGCGACACTGCCGGGGGCGACGTGCACCTGCTCGGCGGTCAGCCCGAAGCGGTTGGCCAGCACGGCGCGCAGGGCCAGGGCGGTGGCGTCCGGGTACCGGTTGTACGAGGTCTGGGCCTGCACGGCCTCGACGACCCCGGGGAGCGGCGGGAACGGGTTCTCGTTGCTCGACAGCTTGAAGGCGGAGTCGGACGCCTGTCGCCCCTGCTTGTACGCGGGGAGGACGGCCACCTCGGGCCGGATGTGCACACGCTGCTCGCTCACGGGTCCAGGCTACCGGCAGGCCCACGGCAGCCACGAGGGGAACGAGGGCATCATGGGCGCATGCGATTCCTCGTCCGCCTCGTCGTCAACGCCCTCGCGCTCTGGCTCACCACGCTCATCGTCAGCGGCGTCTCCGTCACGCCGTTCGGCGACGGCGGGACCACCGCGACCGTCCTCACCTTCCTGCTCGTGGCGTTCGTGTTCGGTCTCGTGAACGCGGTCATCGGCACGGTCATCCGGATCGTCGCGTTCCCGATCTACATCCTCACGCTCGGGCTCATCTCGTTCGTCGTGAACGCGATCCTGCTGCTCATCGTCGCGGGCATCTCGGACGCGTTCGGTTTCGGGCTCGAGGTCGACTCCTTCGGCTGGGGCATCGTCGGCGCCTTCGTGCTCGCGGTCTTCGCCTGGCTGATCGGGCTCTTCGCCCGCCCGGTGCTCAACCGCCAGCGGGCGTGACCCCGGCGGACCTCGCGGAGGACCCCGCCCTGCGTCATGATGTGCTCATGACCCAGGACGTCGACGCCCCGTTCCGCGTCTCGTTCGTCTGCAGCGGCAACATCTGCCGCTCCCCCATGGCCGGTGTCGTGTTCGCGCAGATCGCCGCGGACGCCGGCCTGGCCGACCGGTTCCAGGTGGAGTCGGCCGGCACCGGCGACTGGCACGTCGGCGAACCCGCCGACGAGCGCACGATCGCAGCGCTGGCGGCACGCGGATACGATGGCAGCAGGCATCGCGCCCGTCAGTTCGACCCGGACCGGTTCCCGGACCTCGACCTGGTGGTCGCACTCGACCGCTCCCACGAGCGCATCCTGCGTTCGTGGGCCCCGACCATGGACGACTCCGCCAAGGTGACGCTCCTGTTGCGGTACGACGCCGCCTGGCCCCAGCAGGCCGACGTGCCGGACCCGTACTACGCGGACCGGCACGAGTTCGACCGAGTGCTCTCGACCGTCGAACGGGCCTGCCGGGCGCTCTTCCACCAGCTCGAGCCGGCAGTCCGTCAGGGAGCCCCATGACCCCCCTTCCCCCGCAGCCGATCAGCCCGCTCGACGGGCGCTACTACCCGATCGTGCACACGGTGGGCGAGCACCTCTCCGAGGCCGGCCTCAACCGCGCGCGCATCGTGGTCGAGGTCGAGTGGCTCATCTTCCTGACCGACCACGCGATGTTCACCACCTCGCCGCTCAGCGTCGACGACAAGGCAGCACTGCGCGCGATCGCCTCGACCTTCGGCCAGGACCAGATCGCGGAGCTCGCCGAGATCGAGGCGACGACCCGTCACGACGTCAAGGCCGTCGAGTACTTCGTGCGCCGCCGGCTGTCCGAGCTCGGGCTCGACGCGATCGCCGAGCTCACCCACTTCGCCGCCACCAGCGAAGACGTCAACAACCTGTCCTACGCACTCACCGTGCGGGACACCGTCGACCAGGTCTGGCTCCCCGGCTTCCGCGCCGTGCTCGAGAAGCTCCGGACGCTCGCCGTCGAACTGCGGAGCGTGCCGATGCTCTCGCACACCCACGGTCAGCCGGCGACCCCGACGATCCTCGGCAAGGAGCTCGCGGTCGTCGTGTACCGGCTCGAGCGCGTGCTCGCCCAGATCGAGGGCGGCGAGTACCTCGGCAAGTTCTCCGGCGCGACCGGCACCTTCTCGGCACACCTCGCCGCCGACCCCGAGGCCGACTGGCCCGCGCTGTCCCGCGAGTTCGTCGAGGGCCTCGGCCTGACGTGGAACCCGCTCACCACGCAGATCGAGTCGCACGACTGGCAGGCCGAGCTCTACGACCGGGTGCGTCACGCCAACCGGATCCTGCACAACCTGGCCACCGACGTGTGGACCTACATCTCGATGGGGTACTTCACGCAGATCCCCGTGGCGGGTGCCACCGGGTCGTCGACGATGCCGCACAAGATCAACCCGATCAAGTTCGAGAACGCCGAGGCGAACCTCGAGATCTCGTCGGCGCTCTTCTCGACGCTGTCCGAGACCCTCGTGACCAGCCGACTGCAGCGCGACCTGACCGACTCCACCACGCAGCGGAACATCGGCGTCGCGTTCGGGCACTCGCTGCTCGCGCTCGACAACCTGCGCCGCGGACTGGGCGAGATCGCCGTGAACGAGGTCAAGCTCGCCGACGACCTCGACCACAACTGGGAGGTCCTCGCCGAGGCCATCCAGACGGTCATCCGTGCCGAGGTCACCGCCGGGCAGTCGAACATCGAGGACCCCTACGCGATGCTCAAGGAGCTCACGCGCGGCAAGCGGGTGAGCCAGCAGGACCTCATCGTCTTCGTGAACCGTCTGGACATCTCCGACGGCGCGAAGGCCCGGCTGACCAACCTGACGCCGGCGACCTACACGGGCCTGGCGGACGAGCTGGTCGACCACCTCGACGTCTGAGCACGACGGACCGGCGGCCGGACGGTCGTCGGTCCGTCATCGGATCCGCATTCGGGGGTGCGGAAACCTGAGCGGTTCGATAGGTTCGTATCGCTGAGTACATCTCAGCACGGGGGGCGTCGCAGCGGATGCACCCTGTCCACTGACCGGATGGATCTCCACACCGTGCTTCGTTCTCGCATCACCGCGGCCGCCGTCGGCGCCACCGTGCTCGGCGTCTCCGCCGCCCTCGTCCCGACGGTCTCGACCGCCAGCGTGTCCACCGGGGCCGCTTCGGCCATCGTCACCTGGACCGACTCGGCCGACGACTTCACCGCCGCGCCGACCGGCACCTTCCCGCTGACCGACCAGTGGTACTGGGCCTCCGTGACCGACCTGGACGCCGGCGGCACGATCACCGACCACGCCACGATCGACGAGGACGGCTTGTCCGTCTCCGAGGGCGAGGCCGTCGGCCTGGTCCGTGGTCTGAACAAGCCCGTCGCCGCGAGCGACTTCCCCGCACTCGCCGCCGGCATCAGCACCACGACCACCGGCGCGACGAGCTTCGGCATCGCGGTCCGGGAGGGTGGCGACGACAGCGCGCAGACCGTGGTCTTCGCCACGGACGAGACCAGCGGTGACGGCATCTCGGACGGCGCCAGCAACTGGATCGACCCCTCGACCGGCGAGGTCGAGTCGACGACGACGCTCACCGCCGACCTCGAGGCAGCCGACGCGCAGGTCGTCGGCTACGTCGTCTACGTCGGCATCGACATCGCCGGCGAGGTCGTCGCGCCGCCCACCGAGACCCCGGACCCGACGGACACGCCCACCCCGGCCCCGACCGTCGACGGTGCTCCGGCGCCGACCGCCGAGGCGCCCGGCGCCGAGCTGAAGAGCCTCGCCGCGCCGCTCCAGGCGAACGGCCAGGCTCTCGCCGCCGACGCCAGTGGTTCGATCTCCGCGCTCCGCATCGACGACACCACGACGTACTTCACGCCGCAGCCCACCGCCGCAGCGAAGCTGCTCACCCCCACGGCGACCCTGACCGAGGCGACCACCACCGGTGTCCGCATCCAGGGTTCGGGCTTCGCCCCGAACGAGCTCGTCGGCGCCGGCGTCGGCACCGGCGCACAGGGCACCGAGATCTCCGGGGTCGCGTTCCGCGCCGACGCCGAGGGCAACGTCTCCGGCACCATCGTCCTGCCGGCCGACTTCGTGAACATCGCCGGCGCGTACAGCGTCGGTCTCGTCGGCGCCTCGTCGGCGCAGGCCGCACAGGCCGAGCTCACCGTCACGGCCGACCCGGCCGCTGCCGGTGACCCGGGCACTGCTCCGGTCGCCGTCCCGGTGCCCGGAACGGCGAACTTCACGGGCTGATCTTGCCGATCCTCCCGACCGAGCCACGGCGGCGTGCGACTGTGATCGCCGCCGCCGTGGCCGTCGTCTGTGCGGGGGCCGTCGCGTTCGTCGCGCTCGGTCCCCTGTCAGCCGCGCCCGCCCCGACACCGACGCGGTCCGTCGCGGCACCGACGCCGACCCCCACGACGACACCGGAGCCGACCCGGTCGGCAGCACCCGTCGACGCGGTCGACGCCCCGGCCAGCACCACGGTCGCTGCCGTGACCGGCGCGTCCGTCCCGGTCAGCGCGAGCGCGGGCGGCACGGCGACACAGACCCTCGAGAACCCGCAGGCATCCGGCGCGCCGCTTGTCTTCCGGGTCGTCGACCAGCAGGACGGCTGGGCGGAGGTGCAGCTCGCACAGCGCCCGAACGGCAGCACCGGTTGGGTGCCGACCAGCGCCGTCACCCTGACCGAGGACCCGTACGCGATCGTCGTCACCCGCTCGACGAAGACGCTCGACCTGTACAAGGACGGCAAGGTCGTCGACAGCTACCCCGTCGCCACCGGCACCGGCGGCACACCGTCGCCGACCGGCCGGTTCGCGCTGACCGAGCTGCTCGCACCGACAAACGAGGGCTACGGCCCGTACGCGTACGGCACGACGGCGTTCTCGGACGTGCTCAACTCGTTCGGCGGTGGCCCCGGCCAGATCGGGCTGCACGGCACGGAGGACACGTCGAGCATCGGCACCGCCGCCTCGCACGGCTGCATCCGCATGCACAACGCCGACATCACGGCGCTGGCGGAGCGCCTGCCGCTCGGCACGCCGTTCCAGGTGCGCTGACGTTCCAGGTGCGCTGACAGGCGGCCTGGAGGCACGGCGCGCGCCCGGCAGTGGGCGCCACCGTCTCAGGTGGTGACGTCCAGGGCGACGGCGACCAGCGCCTCCAGGACGGTGCGCACCACGGGACGGACGGCACGGTCGGGGCGGACCAGTGCCTCGATGCGGCGTCCGGCACGGACGTCGGCGAGTTCCGCCAGGCGGAAGCGTCCGGCGGCCCGCGTGCCCGACGTATACCGCGGGACGAGTGCGATGCCGTGGCCGCCGGCCACCAGGTTCTCGATGACCGGCAGGTGGATCGTGCGGAACGCGACACTCGGCGGGGTGTCCGTCGCCGCGGCCATCGCGTGCAGCACCCGGTCGATCGGGTAGCCCTCCGGCACGCCGATCCAGCGTTCCCCGACGACCTCGTCGATGCCCACGCGTGCGCGGCCGGCCAGGGCGTGCCCGGGCGGCAGGGCCACGTCGAGGGGTTCGCGGAGCAGCGGCACGGTGTCGACCGATCCCTGGTCCGCCGGGCGGACGCCGTCGGACCGGTGCCCGACGACCACGTCGTGGTCGGCCGCGAGCGGTGCGAACTCCCCCTCGCTGACGTCCACGTCGACCAGGGTCAGCGCGATGCCCGGGTGCGCCTGCATCCGGGTGAGCACGCCGGGCAGCAGCAGTTCCGCCGCCGACGGGAAGATCGCCAGCGACACCGGTCCGGTCGTGCCGCCGAGGTGCTCTTGCCAGGCGGCGTCCACCCGCGCGAGGGCGGTCGCGACCCCGGACGCCAGGCCCGCGAGCACTTCGCCGTGCGGGGTCAGCCGGACCCCGCGCCCGACGCGTTCGACCAGCGGGACGCCGACCTGCCGCTGCAGCGTCTGCAGCTGCTGGGAGACGGCGCTCGGTGTGCGGTGGGTGGCCTCGGCGACGGCCGTGACGCTGCCGCGCTCGGCGAGCTCCCGCAGGACCGCCAGCAGCTGCACGTCGAAGTCGACCATGCAGGGACCCTACATCGTGGTTCGCGAAGGTATCGATGGACCTACAAGGTGCGTGCCGGGACCATGAGGAGCATGACCACCCGAGACCGCCTCCTCGCCGTCGTCGTCGCCGTGGTCTGGGGCCTGAACTTCCCCGCGACGGCACTCGCGCTCGAGCACTTCCCGCCGTTCCTGCTCGCCGCGCTGCGGTTCACGATCCTGGCGGTCCCGACGCTGCTGTTCGTGCCGCGGCCGCGGATCCCGTTCGGGCGGCTGCTGCTCGTCGGTCTCGGACTCGGCGTGCTGCAGTTCTCGTTCCTGTACCTCAGCATGGCGTCCGGCATGCCGTCGGGGCTGGCCTCGCTCGTGCTGCAGGCCTCCGCGCCGTTCACGGTGGTGCTGGCCGGGGTGTTCCTGCGCGAGCGGCTGACCGGCAGGCAGGTCGTCGGGGTCACCGTCGCCGTGGCCGCCCTCGCCGCGATCGCCCTGCACCGTTCCCAGACCGCCGCGCTGCTGCCCGTCGTGCTCGCACTGTGCGGTGCGCTCGGGTGGGCGATCGGCAACGTCGCGACCCGGCGGGCGGGGGCCGCGAACCCGCTGCACCTGACCCTGTGGTGGTCCGTCGTGCCGCCGGTCCCGATGGTCGTGCTGTCGCTCGTGGTCGAGGGTCCGGACCGCATCGGCACCGCACTCGGTTCGGCGTTCACGGCGGCCGCGCTGCCCGCCGACCTCGGCCTGCTCTACATCGTGGTGGTCGCCACCCTGGTGGGCTACGGCATCTGGTCACGGCTGCTGGCGGCCTACCCGTCGAGCACGGTCGCGCCGTTCTCGATGCTCGTGCCCGTGGTCGGAGTGCTCGCGTCGTGGGTGGCCTTCGGCGAGGTGCCCGACCTGGTCGAGGTGCTCGCGGGCGCGGTCGTCGTGGCCGCCGTGCTGTGGTCGTCGCGACCGGCACGCAACCGCGGGCCGCGACCGGGCCGCGACCCGGCGCCGGCCCCGGCCCCGGCCCCGATCGACGGCGTCCCGGTCCCGGTGCTCAGCCCCGGTGCTGGCGACGCTCCGCGATGATCCCGGCGAGCGCCCCACGCAGGTGCGGGTACCGGAACTCGTAGCCGGCCTGGGTCAACCGGGTCGGCACCACCCACCGGCTCTTCAGCACGAGTTCGGTCTCGGTGCGGATCGCGAACGACCCGAGCTCGAGCATCCACCGCCAGGTCGGCACCCCGAACCGGCGCCCGACGGCGTCGCGGAGGGTCGCCATCACGGTGCGGTTGTCGGACGGGTTCGGGCTCGAGATGTTCACCGGCCCCTCGATCTCCGGGTGGTCGCGGAGGAACCGGATCGACCCGAGGACGTCGGCGATGTGCACCCAGCTGAAGCGCTGCCGACCGTGCGTGGGCCGGTGGTGGTGGTACGTGCCGGCGCGGAGCCGGGAGCGCGTCGGCACCCACGGTCCGTCGTACTGCGGCCCGCCGAGGCCGGCCTGCGCGAGCCGCAGCAGCGGCAGCAGGGCGCTGCCGTCGCCGAACACGATCGCCATCCGGAGCGCCACACGACGGGTGCCGGGCAGGTCGGCGCCGAAGAAGGCGTCCTCCCACGCGCGGGCGACGGAGACCGAGAACCCCTCGCCGATCTCCCCCGTCGCTTCGTCCTGCGGTCGGTCGTCGGCGTGCCGGTAGATCGTCGCGGTCGAGGCGTTCATCCACAGCGGCGTCGGGTGCTCGGACGTCCGGATGGCCTCGGCGAGCTCGAGCGTGGTGTCCACCCGCGAGCGCATGATCTCCGCACGGTTGCGTCGGCCGTAGCGGCAGTTGACGCTCTTGCCCGCCATGTTCACGACCATCGCGGCGCCGTCGACGAGTTCCCGGATGCGCATGGTGTTGCCCCACACGGCGTCGCCGGTCCGGCCGATGGTGACGACCCGGTACCCCTCTTCCGTGAAGGCGTCCCGCAGGTACCGCCCCACGAAGCCGCTCGCTCCCGCGATCACGACGCGGCCCTTCTGGTCGCTCATCTCATCCCCGTTCTGTGTCCGGCGCGATCTCGTACCGGAACGCCCCCTCGTACCGGTACAGCGTGCCGAGCACCGGCGCCGTGAGCACCAGGGACACGCGCTGCAGGTCGGCTTCGTCATCGAATCGTTCTGTGAGCGTCACACGCGGGCTCAGGGCGGCCGGGAGGCGCAGATCGCGTCCCAGCGCACGGAACGTCACGCGCGTGGAGACCAGGCGCAGGGCGCCCGCGTCCGGGCCGTCAGCGTCGACCTGCGCCCGGAGCCGGGCGCTGACGCGCCCGTGGCGACCCAGGTGGTCGACCAGGCCGTCCGGTTCGGCGGTGATGGCGTCCACCATCGTGCGGCTCCCGGAGCGGAACCGGAAGGTGCGGTGCGCGCGGACGGCGGGGCGGGCCTCCAGGCTGGCCCCTGACCCGCGGCGGACGCGAGCCGGCCGGTTCTCGACCGTGAACGGGACGTCCCGCTCCCAGACCGGGAACATGACGGAATCGCGGGCGAACAGCGCGAGCACCGGCCAGAGCCACCGACGTGGGGTGCCGACGACGTCGAAGACACCCTCGCCGCGGCCGACGTGCCCGGGCCGGATCTCGCCGAAGTACGTGCGGAGTCGCGGGTGCAGCCGGGCCAGCACGTCCGGCGGTGTGGACAGCTCGTAGGGCGACCGGCTCACGGTTCGATCCTGGCATGTCGTCAGTGCGGATCCCTACGATGTCGCACATGGGACACGACCACGGGCACGGCGTCGGGCACGCCTCGGAGCGCGCCCTGCTCGTCGCGTTCTGCATCTCGGCGGGCATCCTGCTCGCCGAGGTCGTGGGCGCCGTGGTCACGGGTTCGCTCGCGCTGCTCGTCGATGCCGGGCACATGGTCGTCGACACCGGCGGACTCGGCATCGGGCTCGTCGCGACGCGGCTCGCCCGCCGGTCCCCGACCGCGCAGCGCACCTGGGGCTTCCAGCGGGCCGAGGTCCTCGGGGCCACCGCACAGGCCGCGATCCTGCTCGCCGTCGGGGTCTACGTGATCATCTCGGCGGTGCAGCGGCTGTTCGTGCCGGAGGAGATCCACTCCGGGCCGCTGCTCGTCTTCGGCATCGTCGGACTCGTCGGCAACCTGGTGGCCTACGCGGTGCTGCTGCGGGCCTCGGGCGAGGGGTTCACCTCGCGCGCCGCCCGGCTCGAGGTCCTCAACGACACCCTCGGCTCGGTCGCCGTCATCATCGCCGCGGTCGTGCTCATGCTGACCGGGTGGGAGCGGGCGGACTCCGTCGCGGCGATCCTGATCGGCCTGCTCATCCTGCCGCGGGCGATCCGGCTGCTGCGCGAGACCGCGAACGTGCTGCTCGAGTCGACGCCGCCGGGGCTCGACCTCGACGACGTGCGTGGTCACATCCTCGAGCTCGACCACGTCATCGCGGTGCACGACCTGCACGCGACGCTCGTGGCGACCGGGGTGCCGAACCTGACCGCGCACGTGGTCGTCGACGACCACTGCTTCTCGACGGCGCACGCCCCGGCGATCCTCGACGAGCTGCAGCGGTGCGTGGCGGAGCACTTCGACGTGCCGGTGGAGCACTCGACGTTCCAGTTGGAGCCGGCGTCGCACCGGCGGCACGAGTACGAGGTGCACGCGTAGGGTTCCGCGCTCGGGCGTGCGGGCGTCGGTCGGGGGTGCTCCGGCTTCGCGACGATCCACCAGGTGATCGACGCGTGGTCTGTCGCAGAACGGGTGTCCGCGGGTGCCGCGTCAGCAGTCGTCGGTACGCGTGGGGTAGGCCGTGATCACCCGGTCGGTGGTGGCCGAGACGATCACCTTGACCCAGGGCTCGTCGTCGGGGCGTGAACCGTCGTCGAACCGGACGGGTGCGGCGTAGCAGACCTTGCCGTCGCCGGCGTCGAGCGGGAACCCGGGGCGCGGGTCCTCGAGCGCCGTCTGCACCGCGGTGAGCATGGCGTCGTCCCAGTCGCGCGAGCCGTGCCCGGTGACGACGTCCTGCCAGTCGGCGGTGTGCCGCACCCGGATGTGCTCGTAGCCCTGGGCAGCGGTGCCGCACTGCAGGGTGACGCGGCCCAGGGCCTCGGTCTCGTACTGCGCGACGGCCGCCTGGGTCGTGGTGTCGCATCGGCCGAGCGCGGTGCTGCCGGGCATGTCCGGCCCGGTGCGGGTGATCGTGACGGTGCCGTCACCGGCGGCGGTCGGCGCGTCGCTCGACGTCCGTGAGGCCGAGCCGGCACCGATGGTGGGGTCGTCCGCGCCCTGCCGTGCCGTCAGGAACAACCCGCCGGCGAGGAGACCGGCGGCCACCACGGCCGCGACGCCGGTGATCACGGGACGGTTGCGGTTCCGGGGCACGCGCCCAGTATGCCGGGAGTGCGACCGCACGACGGAACCAGGCTCCGGACACGGCACCGCGCGATCGCGTGGTGCGGTGTCCGGAACCTGGTTCCGGGGTGCGACGGGCGGACGGGAGGCCCGCCACACGTCAGGCGCGCGCGGCCAGCCGGGTGCCGGCGACGACGGCCAGGACGGCGACGAGCACCACGTACCCGATCAGGACGGGGAGCGTCGGGATCACCAGCAGCGCCGCCCCGACGGCCACGACCGGCACGGTGAGCCCGGCGTAGGCGATGAGGAACGTAGCGGCGAGCACGCCGCCCCGACGCTCCGGGCCGACCAGTGCTGCGGCGCTGCCGATCGCGGCGCGGAACAGCAGGCCGACGCCGGCTCCCGCGACGACCCCGCCGCCGATGAACCCGGCGACCTGCAGCAGGACCGCGGCGACGGCGAGGACGACCAGTCCGACGACCAGGAGCACCATGCCGAGCCGGATCTGTGCACGCTGCGACAGTCGGGCGAAGACGATCTGCGACAGCGCGCTCGCGGCGAAGACCCCGAAGGTCGTGGCACCGGCGGCCAGGCGGTCGGTGACGTGGAACGTGGTGCCGAGGAAGCTCGGCGCGACCGAGGTGAAGAGGCCCTGCACGGCGAGCGCGGCGAACGCTGCTGCGCCGGCTGCCCAGAACGCCGCACCCTGCCCCTCCGGCGCTTGCATGCGCTGCGGGCGGTAGGCCACGGGCTGCTCGGGACGGTCGACCGTCTCCGGTGCGGCCAGCACGAGCACGAACGCGACGGCCAGCGCGATCACGAACACCACGTACGGGACCATGAGCGGCTGCCCGACGAACTCGGCGAGCGCTCCGCCGACCAGGGCGCCGAGCGACAGCCCCCCGAGGTTCACGGCTCCGGCGGCGACGCTCGCGCCCTTCGCGGAGTCGCTCGACCCGGTGGCACGGACCCGGAGCTCACCGAGGTGTGCCGTCGCGGTCGCCGTCAGCGTCCCGACGCCGAGGCCGGTCACGAGCCGGGCGACGATGAGGCCGGTGACGTCGTTCCAGAGCAGGAACAGCACGGCGGCGACGAGTTCGAGGGCGATCGACACCAGGATGAGCGGGCGCCGCCCGTGCACGTCGCTGAGGTGTCCCGCCAGGTACAACGACCCGACGACCCCGACCCCGTACGCCGCGAAGATCACCGTCGTGGTGAAGGTCGGGAAGCCGTCGCGGGCCTGGTAGATGACGTAGAGGGGTGCGGGGACGGTCGCGAAGGCCATCACCGCGAGGAACGCGAAGGCGACGATCCAGAAGCCGAAACCGTGGCGCCGACGGGTGTGGACACGGCGTCCGCGCGGGGCGACGACACGGTCGCTCGCGGATGCGGGAGCGGCGGTGGTGGCGGGGACGGTACCCCTCGGGGTGTCGGTGACGGTTGACATGCTCCGATGATCGTGCTCGCGGTGCATCGAGTCCAACGGATGCGCTTGATGTGCACGATCGATCTGTTCGATACTCGGACGATGGAGACCCGACTGCTCGAACAGTTCGCCACCGTCGCGGCCGAGGGCAGCATCACCCGGGCAGCGGAACGGCTCTGGGCCGCGCAGTCCACGGTGTCCGCGGGCATCGCCTCGCTCGAGCGCAGCTTCGGGGTGCGGCTCTTCGATCGCACCGGACGACAGCTCGTGCTGACCCCCGCCGGCGAGGACCTGCTCCCCCACGCCCGCGCGGTGCTCGAGTCACTCGACCGGATGCGCGACCTGGCCACCGCCGACGACGCCGACCTGCGGGGCCGGGTGCGGCTCGGCATCTTCACGAGCATGGACATCGTCGACCTGACGGGCGTGCTGCAGCGGTTCCGGCGGCAGCACCCGCTCGTCGCCGTGGAGCTGATGACCTCGCCGTCGGGGACGACCGGCCTCGTGCAGGACCTCATCGCCGGGCGGCTCGACATCGCCTACACGGGTCTGCCCACCGTGCCCGCCGGCGTCGTCGTGGAGCCGCTGCGGGAGATGCCGTTCCGGGTGTTCACCGCGGCGGACCACCCGCTCGCCGGCCGGTCGTCGGTGTCGCTCGCCGAACTCGCCGATGAACCCTTCGTCGACACCGCGCACGGGTTCGGCAACCGGATCATCCTCGACGGGGCACTCGAGCGGCTCGGCATCCGTCGGCGCATCGTCGCGGAGATGAACGACATGCCCGCAGTGATCCGGTTCGCCTCGGCCGGGCTCGGCGTCGGGGTCGTGCCGGACTCGGGGGTGCGGTACGACGGGGCGGTGCTCGACCTGGAGGACGAGGTCGACCCGCTCCGCATCGGCCTGGCGGTCCGGACGTCCCCGGAGCCGAGCCGTGCGGTCCGGACGCTGGCGCGTGACATCGTGGCGGCGCGGGTGGGGTGACGCGGTCGCGCTCGCTGTGCTTCGTGAGCAGGAACGGTCGGGTCGCGGTGCGCGAGGCGACCGTTCCTGCTCACGATCTGACCACCGACGGACTGGAGGCACGGGTCGGGTCCGCCACGTGCCTCCGGGCCGTCAGTCCCCCCAGAACGTCGCGATGAGGGCGGGCAGGAGCCCGTCGGTCGGGACGTTGGTCTGTTCGATGGTGATCCAGGTGTCACCGCGGGCGAAGTACGTGTAGGCCTTCTCGACGCCGTACGGCTCGACGATCCCGCGGGACTGGCAGAAGGTTCCGCCGTCACGCTCCGTGCAGGTCCCGCCGCCGTCGTACGCGGGGAACTCCTCGATCTCCCGCTGGATGGTCGCCTCGGTGGCGGTCCCGGCCCGGACCTCGATCCCGGACACGTCCGCGCGCGGGTCACGCCACGAGCAGGAGACCTTCGACTGGGTGCCCTCCGGGTCCTGACCGTCCGGCACTCGATCGGTACCCGACGGTGGGTCGGCCTGCGTCAGCGGGGTGTCACCGAAGAAGCGGTCGTAGTCCTCGGCGGGGACGAGCGCGCGACAGTCCGTGGGGATGGTCGCCGCGGCGGGGGTCGGTGTCGACGTCGGGGTGGGCTTCGGGACCGGGGCACCCGTGATCGGGGCGGAGCTCGGCGTCGTGGAGGACGGCGCGGGCTCGGGCTGCTGGGTCTGGGTGGGAGCGGCGACCGGGTCGGCGTTCTGCTGCGACAGGGTCAGGGCGACCGCACCGGTCGCGGTGCCGACGGCGAGCAGCGCGACGACACCGATGACGATCCCGGACCGGCCCCGACGACGCTTCGGGAGCGGGGTGGCACGTTCGAGGACGTTCTGCTTCATCGAGACGAGCATGCGCTGCAGGTCGTCTCCCTGCGGAGGCTCAGTGTTCATCGTGCATCACCACCTTCTTGAGTCGTCGACGGTTGCGGGACACCCGCTGGGTGACCGCGCCGACCGTGAGTCCGAGGAGTTCGGCGGCCTCGGCGTACGAGTGCCCCTCGAGCAGGCAGAGCTCGCAGATGCGGCGGTCGAGGTCCGGGAGCGCGGCGATCTCGGCGCGGACCCAGCGCAGGGTCTCGCGGGCCTCGTCGTGGTCGGCGGGCGAGGCGAGGTGCTCCGGCAGCTCGTCCGTGCGGCGCCGGGCCTGCTTGCGCCCGGTGTTGAAGGCGTGGTTGCGGCACACGACGAGCAGCCACGGCAGCACCGTGTCCGCCGGCAGCTCGAGGGTCGCGGCGCGCTGCCAGAGCGTCAGGAACGCGTCCTGCACGATCTCCTCGACGTCGGACCGGTCGTCGACGAGCGCCCACGCGTAGCGGGTGAGGGTGGCGGCGTACCGGTCGAACGCCCTGGCGAGCGCGCCGGTGTCTCCCTGTGCCATCGCACGGACGAGTCCTTCGTCCGTGTCGGTGCCGGTGCCGGTCGTCACGTCCACATCCCACCTCCTTCACTCAGAGGTGTCGGCAGGACCCGCGATCCTGACAGGACCGTGGCGGATTCGAGATCTCGGGCGTGTCCGCCCGGAGCCGTCAGCCGTCAGCCGTCAGTGGAAGTCGTCGCCGTCGCCCTCGCCCGGCGTCTTGTGTCCGCCGAGCATGTCGTTGTCGTCCTGCTCGCTCGACGAGGCGAGCTGCAGCATCGCGAGCACGACGACGACCACGATGAACGCGACGCCGAGGAAGATCACGGCCAGCTGCAGTTCCCGCGTCGAGAACAGCACGACGAGCCCGGTGAACACCGCGATGATCGCGGAGATCCCGAGGAGCTCGACCGGGCGCAGACGGTCACGACGGCTGGGGGTGGTCATGCGTGTGGTGCTCCGTCCGGGGCGACGGCCGGCGTGGCCGTGCCCCACTTGTGCGAGAGGCCGGCGATCACGTGGAAGACGGCCGTGATGGCGAGGTACGCGCCGAGCAGGCCGACGAGCACGATCGAGGCGTCGAGGGTGCCGGTGACCTGCTCCACGCCACCGAGCTGCTGGGAGTAGTCCGGCGGCGTGACGAGGAAGGCGACCGCGAGCAGCAGCGTGAGACCGCCGATCGTGGTCCAGTCGCGAGCGAAGGGCGAGCGTCGCCGGGCACGGAGCCCCTGCGACAGCTCGAGGGCCCCGGTCAGCACCGCGAACGCGACGATGACCGTGATGAAGGCCGGCAGCCCGAACCCGTTGCACGCGAAGGCGGCGACGGCCGCGAGCAGGGTGATGACGGCCTGCAGCAGGGTCGTGCGACGCGATCGACCGTCGAGGGGCAGTCGGGAGATCCCGGCGAACAGGAGCACGAGGCCCTCGACCAGGGCGAAGCCGCCGAACAGCAGGAGACCGTAGCCCGCGGCGTGGTTGGTCGAGAAGGTGATCACCATCGCGACGACCGCTGCGGGGACCGCCCGGAGGATCGGGATCGGCCAGTACCGCGCGCGCTGGGTCGCGTCTTCCACGGTGGTGGCGTCGTCCACGGTGTCGGACACGAGACCTCTTTCGGGCATGCGGATCGTGGATCCGATCCTACCGCCGGTGGGGTGGACGCCCGACCGGAGCGGACTCGACCCACTGTGGACGTCCACACCCGTGCACCGGGACGACACCGCCTCCGGGTGCCGTCCCGGCGGTGTCAGGGCTGCTGCGGGTCGTCGGACGGCGCGTTCCGGCGAGCACGACGTCGGGCGAGCCACCAGCACACGGATCCGGCGGCGGCGGCCAGGGCGGCGAGCGCCGCAGCGAGGCCGAGCCCTTCGGCGCCGGTGTAGGCGAGGGCTCCGACGGGGGCAGCCGCCCGACGGTCGGCTGCGGGGTCACCCGCTCCGCCGTCGTCGTCGACACCGGCGCCGTCACCGTCGTCACCACCGGAACCGTCACCACCGGCGTCCCCGTCGTCCGGAGCCGGCCCGGTCGTCGGCACTGGGCCGCTCGTCGGCACGGGGCTCGGCGCGGGCCCCTCGTCGTCCGGGCCCACGACGATCGCGACGCCGGTGGACGGGTCGCCGCCGTCCGCGTCGGTCGGCGAGGTCGCCGTCGCCACGTTCACCACGTCGGAGCCGTCCCCCTGGTACGCGGGGTCGAGCTCGGCGCGGATCCGGAAGTCCAGGGTCTCGCCCACCTCGAGCGACACGTCGGAGCTGCAGGTCACCCGCTGTCCCTCGGCCGTGCACCCGTCCTCGGAGCCCACGAACCGCATGGCCTGGGGCAGGTCGTCGACCGCCCCGACCTGCTGCGCCACCGACGGCCCCCGGTTCCGGGCCGTCACGAGGTACTCGACCTCGTCACCGGGCCGGACGGTCGACGGCGACACCGATTTGTCCGTCTCGACGTCGGCGGCGATCACGGGGGCAGTGACCGTGGTGGTCGCCCGCGAGGCGTTGTCGGCCTCGTTCGTGTCGGACAACGAGGTCGGCGGGGCGATGGTCGCAACGCTCTCCAGCGCTCCGGACGTGCCCTCGGCCACCCGGCCCTCGATCGTGACGACGGCCGAACCCCCTCGGGGCAACGACAGGTCGGTCGCGACGTCACCGGTGCCCGACCCGGTCGCACAGGCGGAGCCGTCCGCGGCCGTGCAGGTCCAGGTGACGTCCTCGACGCCGTCGGGCACGTCGACCTGCAGCGGGCTCGGGTCGGCGGCGTTCGGGCCGGGGTTCCGCGCCGTCACGGTGTAGCGGAGCGGTTCGCCCGCCGTCGCGGTCGCGGGCAGGTCGTGCTCGACGGACAGGTCCGCCGGCTTCCAGACCCGGAGCGCGTCGACCTCGTGCTTGTCGACGTGGCTGCCGGTGGCCCCGGCGAACCCGAGGCGCAGCGTGCTCGGCAGTGAGGCCTGCCCGTCGCCGTGCAGCGGGACCGAGTCGAGCACGGTGCGCATGGTCGAGCCGACCTGCAGCCGGACGGTGACCGCGAGCCCGCCGTCGTCGTCGGGCAGCAGGGTGATCCGGACCGTCCGGGGCGTCGAACCGGCCGTCACGGTGCCGCCAGGTGCCGCGGCACCGGCGACGTACCGGTAGCCCTCGGTCCCGTTGCCGGAGCCCCGGACCACCACGTGGTCGGGCTGTGCTCCGGGCCCGGACCCGTTGATGCGTGACGAGAAGTTGCCGTAGTGGTCGATCGCGACGGCCGCGAAGCCCCCGGGGACGCCTGGCAGGTCACATTCGCGACCGCCGCCCTCGGTCGCTTCCTTCCGGCAGGCGTAGCCGAGCCCGGCGCCGAAGGACCCGACGCCCTGCGCCGCAGCGCCGTCGGCCAGGTACAGCAGCAGCCCGTCGGCCCCGGGGTCGTCCTTCTCGGTGTGCATCGCGTACGTGAACTCGATCTCGAGCCCGGTGTCCGACGGGAACGTGTCGTTCGTCGACCACGCTCCCGCCTGGTTCCGGACGTCGTCGGTCAGGCGCAGTCGACCGCCGGACACGGCGGCGTCACCGTGCAGGGCACCGCCGGACGCACTGGAGAACTGGTTGACGTACGGGAAGTCGAGGGCGGCCGCACTCGACCCGGACGGCAGGACCGCGGGTGCCGCGAGCACGCCGATCGCGGTCAGGGTGGCGCACGCCGCGGCGAGACGGCGGACGACCCGCGAGCGGAACGACCGCCGGTCGGAGGAAGGAGCTGGTACTGGTGCAGGTGCTGATGCAGTGGGATCTGTCATGCCCCGATGCTCGCGACCGGGACGTCACCCCCGGGCGGCGGCGAGACGATCTGTGGAACGCCCCCACGGGCCTCCCGGCTGTGGAGGACGAACGACGCAAGCGGACCGCTCAGACCAGCCACACCGTCGTCTCACCCGGCAGCAGCCCCGGTGCGACCCCGTCGAGCGGCCCGGACGCGACGACGACGGTCCCGGCCGGCAGGGGCACCGGCGCGGTGCCGAAGTTCGTCACCGAACGCCAGCCGTCGTGCCGCGCGAACGCCACGACCTCGGAGCCGGACTCCAGCCACGTCAGCGCCTCCCCCTGCTGCAGGCGACGGCGGGCGGCCAGCGCCCGGCGGTACAGCGACAGGGTCGACTCGGGATCGCCGTCCTCGGCCTCGACCGAGGACTCCCCGAAGTCCTGCGGCTGCGGCAGGTGCGGTGCGACGTCCCCGAAGCCGAACGACGGCCCGGAGCGCGTCCACGGGATCGGCACGCGGCAGCCGTCCCGGCCCTTCACGGTGTGCCCGGTGCGGAGCCACTTCGGGTCCTGCAGCAGGTCGCGCGGGATCGCGGCGGCCTCGTGCAGCCCGAGTTCCTCGCCCTGGTAGACGTACGACGACCCCGGCAGCGCCAGCATGAGCAACGTCGCCGCGCGTGCCCGACGGAGCCCCCGTGCACGGTCGAGCTCCGGAGTCGTGCCGTCCGTCATGAGCCAGGCGTCGGTGTCGGTGCCGTCCGGCAGGCCGTACCGGGTGGGGTGCCGCACGACGTCGTGGTTCGACAGCACCCAGGTGCTCGAGGCACCCGAGTGCTCCGAGGCGGCCAGGTTCCGCTCGATGATCTGACGGAACGCCTCGGGCTCGAACGGGGCCTCGAGCAGGTCGAAGTTGAAGGCCTGGCCGAGCTCCGTCGGCCGGGCGTACAGGACGCGGCGGGGTGCAGGGGCCCAGGCCTCGGCGACCGCGGCACGGGGCGGCTCGTACTCGTCGAGCACCCGACGCCAGGTGGCGAAGATCTCGTGCACCTCGTCGCGGTCGTACAGCGGGTCGGAGCCGTCGAGCGGCAGGTCCTGCTCGTTCGACGGCCGGTACGGGGTCGACAGGTCCTTCGCCAGCCCGTGCGCGACGTCCACGCGGAACCCGTCGACACCGCGGTCGGACCAGAAGCGCAGCGTGTCCTCGAAGTCGGCGCGGACCTCGGGGTTCGACCAGTCCAGGTCCGGCTGCTCGGGGGCGAACAGGTGCAGGTACCACTGCCCGTCCGGAACCCGGGTCCACGCGCTGCCGCCGAAGTTCGACACCCAGTCGCTCGGCGGCAGTTCCCCGGAGTCGCCGGACCCCTCGCGGAACACGTACCGCGCCCGCTCGGCCGACCCCGGAGAGGACGCCAGCGCAGCCCGGAACCACTCGTGCTGGTCCGAGGTGTGGTTCGGCACGATGTCGACGATGACCTTGAGGTCGTGCTCGTGGGCGGCCCGGACCAGGGCGTCCAGGTCGTCGAGGGACCCGAGCTTCGGGTCGACGGCGCGGTAGTCGGCGACGTCGTAGCCACCGTCGGCGAGCGGCGACGGGAAGAACGGGGAGAGCCACAGGGCATCGACGCCGAGCGACGCCAGGTACGGCACCCGGCTCGTGATGCCCGCGACGTCACCGAGCCCGTCGCCGTCCGTGTCGGCGAAGCTGCGCGGGTAGACCTGGTAGACGACGGCATCGCGCCACCAGGTCGGGTCGGTGGTTCGTGGCGTGCTGGCCGGGGTCCGAAGCGTGGTCACGTCGCCACCGTACCCAGGGTGCTGGGAATAGCGCCCCCTACGATCGCATTAGTTGTCGCTGACACCTTTCCGTCCAGCAACAGCATCCCGCAACAGAAGGAGCTCCATGACGAACGTCCTCGTCCTCGTCGGCAGCCTGCGCGCCGACTCCATCAACCGCAAGCTCGCCGAGGCCGCCGCGCACCACGCGCCGGAGGGCATCGAGCTGCACACCTTCGACGGCATCGTCGACCTGCCGTTCTACAACGAGGACATCGACGGCGACACCCCGCCCGCCGCGGCCGTCGCCTTCCGCGACGCCGTCGCCACCGCGGACGCCGTCCTGCTGATCACCCCCGAGTACAACGGCACCATCCCCGCCGTCCTGAAGAACGCGCTCGACTGGGGTTCGCGTCCGTTCGGCGCCTCGCCGCTGTCCGGCAAGCCCCTCGCCGTGATCGGCTCGGCGTTCGGCCAGTACGGCGGCGTCTGGGCCCACGACGACGCCCGCAAGGCCGCCGGCATCGCCGGCGCGAAGGTCCTGGAGGACGTCAAGGTCGCCATCCCGCAGTCGGTCGTCCGCTTCGCGGAGACCCACCCGCGCGAGGACGCCGAGGTCACGACGCTCGTGCAGGGCGCGCTCACCGCGCTCGCCGAGGCCGCAGCCGGCACGGACGAGCAGGCAGCCGCGTAACGCGACGAACCGCCGGACAGGAGGCCCGTGGCG
The DNA here is from genome assembly GCF_003224215.1 of Curtobacterium sp. MCLR17_043. Taxonomy (NCBI): domain Bacteria; kingdom Bacillati; phylum Actinomycetota; class Actinomycetes; order Micrococcales; family Microbacteriaceae; genus Curtobacterium; species Curtobacterium sp. MCLR17_043. The sequence goes on from NZ_QKLH01000013.1 coordinate 105,241, forward strand.
ACCCCGCCACGGGCCTCCTGTCCGTCCGGTGCGGACGCATCGGACGGTGCGGACGCATCGGACGGTGCGGACGCATCGGTCGTGGCGGAACCCGGGAGTCCGCTAGACGACCGAGATACGAGACGGGCTACCCTGAACGCCATGTCGACGCAGGAGATCACCGAGGCGTCCGGGTACTGGTTCCCGGACGACGACGCGACCCAACGCGGGGTCGCGGTGCTGAACGCCCTGCGCCGGTACCGGTCCGCCGAGACGGCCATGCGCCGCCGGACCCGTGACTCGATGGGCATGGGCGAGACCGACCTGCTCGCCGTGCGCTTCCTGCTGCAGGCGCAGCGCTCCGGCACCGCTGTGAGCCCGAAGGACCTCGCCGCGTACCTCAAGATCTCGTCGGCCTCGACGACCATCCTCATCGACCGCCTGGTCAAGTCGAACCACGTCCGCCGGGACCCGCACCCCACCGACCGACGGGCGCTCGTCATCACGCCGACGACCGAGACCGACGACGAGGTCCGCGCCACGCTCGGCGTGATGCACCGCCGGATGATGTCGATCGCCGAGGGGCTCCCCGCGTCCGAGGCGCGGATCGTCGCCGGCTTCCTGGAGCAGATGCGCGAGGCCGTCGACCAGGTGGACCCCGCGCCGTCGCACTGAGCGGCACCGCGCCGGACGTCCTCGGGGGACGCTGCCTCCGAGCGCACTGAGAGCGTGCACTGCGGCACCGCGTAGACCGGAACGGTCACACCGACGCGAAAGGAGCCACAACCATGCACGCTTCGGACAAGATGGCCAAGAACCTCCAGGCGGTCCTCGTGGACCTCATCGACCTGCACCTGCAGGGCAAGCAGGCCCACTGGAACATCCTGGGCACCAACTTCCGCGACCTCCACCTGCAGCTCGACGAGATCGTCGATGCCGCTCGTGAGTTCGCCGACGACACCGCCGAGCGCATGCGCGCGCTGTACCTCGTACCGGACGGCCGCTCGGCGACCGTCTCCGCCGGCAGCCACCTCGACGCGTTCCCCTCGGGCGAGATCACCACGCACGACGCCATCGACCAGGTCACGCTCCGGCTGTACCAGGCGACCGGCACCATGCGCGACGTCCACGACGAGGTCGACGAGGAAGACCCGACGACCGCGGACCTGCTCCACGGCTTCATCGAGCGCCTCGAACAGCTCGCGTGGATGGTCTCCGCCGAGAACCGCGCGCCCAGCACCCCGCTGGCCTCCGCCACCACGCCCGCCGTCGCCGACGCGTCGGCACACGCGTAGGGGCCCGGGTGGACCTCGGTATCCAGGGCAAGACCGCACTCGTCTTCGGCGGCGACTCCGGCATCGGCTGGAACACGGCGCGCATCCTCTTGGCAGAGGGTGCGACCGTGGTCGTCACCGACATCGACCAGAGCCGTCTGGACACCAGTGCGGACCAGCTCGAGGCGCCGCTCGGCAAGCTGCACGCCTTCGCCGCCGACGTCCGGAGCGCCGAGAGCCTCGCCGCCCTGCACGACAAGGTGCGTGAAGCGGTCGGCGAGATCGACATCCTGGTGCAGTCCTCGGGCGTCACCGGCGCCCAGGGCATGTTCCACGAGATCGACGAGGCCGGCTGGGCGGAGACGATCGACATCGACCTGATGGGGCCGGTGCGGATCACCCGCGAGTTCATCGGCGACCTGCGCCAGGGCGGCTGGGGACGCATCGTCTACCTGGTGTCCGAGGACGCCTCGCAGCCGTACGACGACGAGCTGCCCTACTGCGCCGCCAAGGCCGGGGTGCTCTCGTTCGCGAAGGGACTGTCGCGCTCGTACGCGTCCGAGGGTCTGCTCGTGAACACGGTCTCGCCCGCGTTCATCCACACGCCGATGACCGACGCGATGATGGACAAGCGGGCCAAGCAGCGCGGGACCTCGTTCGACGAGGCCATCGGCAGCTTCCTCGAAGAGGAGCGGCCGTACATGGAGCTCAAGCGCCGCGGCGAGCCGGAAGAGGTCGCGAACGTCGTGGCCTTCCTGTGCTCCGACCTCGCCAGCTTCGTGAACGGCGCCAACTACCGGGTCGACTCCGGCTCGGTCGCCACGATCTGATCGTGGCACCACAGCACCGCCAGGAGGCGTCATGACCGACTTCCGCTACCTCATCGTCGGCGGCGGGATGGTCGCCGACGCCGCTGCCCGTGGCATCCGCGAGCTCGACACCGACGGGTCGATCGGCATTCTCAGCGAGGACGTCGACCGACCCTACGCCCGGCCCGCGCTCTCGAAGAAGCTCTGGACCGACCCGGACTTCAGCTGGGACGACAAGGTCGACCTGCACACCGAGGAGACCGGGGCGCAGTTCGTCCTGGGAACCGCGGTCACCGCGATCGACCGTGCCGCGAAGACCGTCACGACGGCCGACGGCGCGACCCACGGCTACGAGCGGCTCCTGCTCGCGACCGGCGGGAAGCCACGCGGGCTGCCGGGGCTGTCCCCGTCGGCACGCGTGCTCGACTACCGCAGCGCGTCGGACTACCGCCGGCTGCGTGAACTCGCGGACGCCGGAGCACACGTCGCCGTCGTGGGCGGCGGGTACATCGGTCAGGAGATCACGGCGGGCATCGTGCAGAACGGCGCACGCGTCACGCTGGTCGACCCGGACGAGGTCGTCGGCGGACGGATGTTCCCGGAGGACCTGGCACGGGCGTTCCAGCAGCGCTTCGTCGACCACGGCGTCGAGCTCCGCACCGGCCGCCGGGTGTCCGAGGGCACCGAGACGGCCGACGGCGTGCGGCTGACGCTCGACGACGGCTCCGTGGTCGAGGCCGACGCGGTCGTCGCCGGACTCGGCATCGAACCCGCGACGCAGCTCGCCGCCGACGCCGGCCTCACCGTCCGCGACGGCATCGTGGTGACCTCGACGCTGCTCACCGACGACGACTCCGTGTTCGCCGCCGGTGACGTCGCCGAGTACCCGGACCGGATCCTCGGCACCCGCCGGGTGGAGCACGTCGACAACGCCCAGCAGCAGGGTCGGCAGGCCGGCCGCAACCTGGCGGACGCCGACGAGACCTACGACCACACGCCGATGTTCTACTCCGACGTCTTCGACATGGGGTACGAGGCCGTGGGGCAGGTCAGCTCCAAGCTCCGCACGGTCGAGGACTGGCAGGACCCCACCGTCACCGGCGTCGTCTACTACCTGGACGACGACGACACGGTCCGGGGCGTGCTGCTCTGGAACGTGTGGGACAAGACCGACGAGGCCCGCAAGGTGCTCGCCGAGGCGAACGCGCTGACGCCCGACATGCTGCCGGGCCGCATCACGCCCTGATCGCTCGCCCGTCGCTGTGGTCGCGACTGGCTGGAGGCCCGGTGCCGGTCCGTCGGACCGGCACCGGGCCTCCAGGCGGTCGCCCGCAGATCGCGACGCCCGCTGCTTCGACGGTGCTGGCTACTTCGACTCCGGCGCGACCTCGTCGACGACCGCACGGCGGTCCGCCGGGTCGACCGGCAGGTCGTCGCCGTCCGCCATCGCGACGGCGTGCGCGGACTTGGCTGCCTCGAGCGTCTCGTCGTCGTTGCGGGCCATCCCGAACAACTCGATGAACCGCGACTTGACCAGCAACCAGGCGTCCCCCGGGCTGACCCGCGCCAGGTCCGACGACGTCGAGTCGTCGCGCACCTGCTGCAGCGACGACACGCCCCGGTCGGGGATCCGGCGGTCGACGTGCGCCACCGCGAGCCGCGCGACCGCGTCGGCCTGTGCGTGCATGACCGAGTGTGCGCCGTCGACGACCTCGCGGAGGACCGCGTACGGGAACACCCGCGCCAGCCGACGGACCCAGTCCCGCGGCACCATCGCGTCGTGCTCACCGCGGACGATCAGGGTGCGGGCCTGCACGTGGGCGGCGCGCTCCTCGATCGGGAACGCGATCATCCGCGGCAGGACCTTCCGGAACCAGTGCCAGCCGCACAGTGCGTACGCCGTGATGCCGTGCCAGCGGACCGCGGCGGGCTCGTGCAGCGTCGACCGGAGGAACCGGAACGCCGACTGCCGCACGGTCCGTGCCGACGAGTCGACCACCGGGCTGATGAGCACGAGGTCGGAGATCCCTGGACGGCGGGCGGCGACCTCGGTGACGACCTGTGTGCCCATCGAGTGCCCGACCAGGACCGGGTCCTGGAGCCCGAGGTCGTCGATGACCCGCTCGACCGCGTCGGCGTAGCGCTCGATCGAGACCTTGCCGCGGAACCGCGGGACTCCGGCGAAGCCCGGCAGGTCGAGCGCGTGCACCGGCCCGTTCTCGTTGAGGTGCGGGGCGAGCCGCTCGTAGTAGGTCGACGCGATGCCGAGCCCCGCGACGAGCAGGAAGGCCCGCTCGCCCGGCTCACCGATCGAGCTCACCCGGACGTAGGTGCCGTCGACCGCGACCCGGTCCACCTGCACCGTGACGTCAGCGTCCTCGGCCTGGGCGAGTTCGCCGGCCGGGTCTGGCCGGGGTGCCTGGCGTTCGTCGTCCACGTGGGTCTCCTCCGGTCGGGCGGTCGCCCAGGATACCCGGCCGCCGTCCGCGCGGGCGGCGACGACGTGCTCAGCCGCTGAAGGTGTTCGCGGGGAACCCGTGCACCGTCGTCGGCACCGCGAAGACCGCGCCGGACCGGGGCGCCTGCTCCAGGTCCTGCTCGGTGAGGTTCTCGCGGGCCGTCCCGACGAAGAGCGTCGACATGTCCGGGCCGCCGAACGCCACCGACGTCGGGTTGGCGACGGGGAGCTCCACCGTCTCCAGGTGCGAGCCGTCCGGCCCGTAGCGCTCGACGCGGGACCCGCCGTAGATCGCGCTCCAGAAGCAGCCCTCGTCGTCGCGGACCAGGCCGTCGTGCGCCTGACCGACGATGAACGGCTCGAGTTCGCCGAGCTCGCCGTCCGGGCCGTACGACCCCCGGAAGACGGTCGAGGCGCTGGTGTCGGTGACGTACATCGTGCTGCCGTCCTCCGACCACTCCATGCCGTTCGTCACGCCGAAGCCGCCGCGGAGCGCCCGGGTCGTGCCGTCGGCCTCGATCGAGTAGAGCGCTGCGTCGGGCTCGCCGGTCGTCACGTTCATGCTGCCGACCAGGAACCGGCCGAACGGGTCGCACTTGCCCTCGTTGAACCGGTTGCCCGAGGTGCTGTGGGTGACGCGGGCGATCTCACGCTCCACGGATCCCTGCTCGTCCGTCACCACGACGGTGTCGCCGAGGGCCGCGACGAACCCGCCGGAGGCCCGGGGCTGGAAGCTCGCCAGCGGGGGCGGCAGCGGCACGCTCGAGCGCACGGTGCCGTCGGCCTCAGCGGTGTTGAGGGTGCCGAGGGTGATGTCGGCCCACCGGAGCAGCTGTGCGGACGGGTCCCAGACGATGCTCTCGGCGAGGACCGCTCGGGCGTCGGCGAAGACGGTCGCGGGGCCGGTCGTGACGTTCGTGCTCATCGACCCCGTCTACCGCGGGGGCGGTCCGTGCTCGCTCAGGCGTGCGTGCGTCGGCGGGTAGCGCGGCAGCGCCCGCGGGTCAGAGGCGGGCGAACCGCGCGCGGAAGAAGCTGTAGACGCCGAAGGCCAGGAACCCGATGCCGATCGCGACGAGGACGAACACCCCACCGGGCATGCTCCGCACCGCGTCGAACGCGGCGTCGAGGCCGGTGGCCTGGTCGGGGTCGCTCTGCAGCCCCGCGACGGCGATGAGCACGCCCACGATCACCACGGCGATGCCCTTGCCGACGTACCCCACCACACCGAGCACGGTGACCACGCGGTCGAGCTGGCCCGACGGTCGCGTGATCTGCTTGCGGAACGACCGACGGCAGCCGATCACCACGAGGCCGATGCCGACCGCGACGGCGATCGCCCCGGCCAGGACCAGCACGAACACCCCGCCCGGTGTCGCCAGGGTCTTCGCCGCGGCACTCTGCGACGAGCTGCTCGAGCTCGACCCGGCACCGAGCGCGTACGAGGCCGCCGAGTAGGCGATCACGCCGTAGACCACGGCCTTCGCGACGTCCTTCAGCCGGGCGAGCCAGCCCCGCGTGGTGTCGGAACGGCCACCGACGATCGCCTCGACGACCAGACGCACGGTGAGTGCGGCCGTGCCGACGGCGATCAGCCAGAGCAGGAACACCCCGCCGGGGACCGCGGCGATCTGCTGCAGCGCACCGGACTGGTCCGTCTCGCCGCCGGAGGACGCGTTGCCGATGCCGAGCAGGATCGCCAGGTACCCGATCAGCAGGTGGACGATGCCGCTGCCGACGAACCCGGCGCGTGCCGTGACCTCGAACCAGCGGCTGTCGGCCGCCCGCCGGACCTGTCGTCCGGTTTCCTTCGCTGCGTGCTCCGCCGTGTCGCTCATCACGGCCCAGCGTGCCCGACGCGTGCCGTCCTGTCCGGGGCGCGCCGGCCCTGCGGTCCGCCCCGTGGCGGACGGGAGGCCCGTGGCGGTGCCGCCACGGGCCTCCCGTCCGCCGGTGGGAGCGTCTCAGTCGCCCTTCACGTTGACGACCTGCCGCAGGGTGTGCCGGATCGACACGAGGTCCTCGGCGTCCGCCATGACCTGGTCGATCGGCTTGTACGCCGCCGGGATCTCGTCGAGGAACGCGTCGGTGTCGCGGTACTCGATGCCGGTCATCGCCTCACGCAGCTGCTCGTGGGTGAAGGTCCGCCGGGCAGCGCTCCGCGAGAACAGCCGGCCGGCACCGTGCGGGGACGACTCGAGCGAGGGCTTGTTGCCGAGCCCCTCGACCACGTACGAGGCGGTGCCCATCGACCCGGGGATCAGGCCGGGCTGACCGGCCTTCGCCTGGATCGCACCCTTGCGCGAGACCCACACGGACTTGCCCCAGTGCGTCTCACGCTGCGTGAAGTTGTGGTGGCAGTTGATCCGCTCGCGCTCGTCGACGGGGGTGCCGACGGCCTCGGACAGCTGCCGGACGACGCGGTCCATCATCTCCTCGCGGTTGAGCAGCGCGAAGTGCTGGGCCCACCGCAGCTCGGCGATGTAGCGGTCGAACTCCGGCGTGCCCTCGACCAGGTACGCCAGGTCGGGGTCCGCCAGCTGGATCCACCACCGCTCCATCGCCTTCTTGGCGACCTTGATGTGGCGCTGCGCGATCTTGTTGCCGACGCCCCGCGACCCGGAGTGCAGGAAGAGCCAGACCCGGTCCTGCTCGTCGAGGGAGACCTCGATGAAGTGGTTGCCGGACCCGAGGGTGCCGAGCTGGTTCCGCCACCCGCCGTGCACGCCGTCGGGGTCGAACCCGGCGGTCTCGGCCATCGCCTCGAGCTCGGCGATCCGGGGAGCGGCGGTCGCCACGATCTTCCGGTTCGACGCACCGGCCGACAGCGGGATCGCGCGCTCGATCTGCTCGCGCAGCCCCTGCAGGTCGGCGGGCAGGTCGCTCGCGGTGAACTGCGTGCGGACCGCGATCATGCCGCAGCCGATGTCCACGCCGACGGCCGCCGGCATGATCGCGCCGAGGGTCGGGATGACGGACCCGACGGTGGCCCCGAGGCCGAGGTGTGCGTCGGGCATGAGGGCCAGGTGCGGGAACACGAACGGCATGCGCGCGGTCGTGCGGGCCTGCTGCTCGGTGTTGTCCTCGAGCATCGAGGCCCAGCTGAGCAGCCGGTCGTTGATCTTCTTCATGGAGTCGTCTCGCTTTCGTGACGGTCGAGGTGACGGTCCGAGACGGTCGTACGCCGAGCCTCCTGGTCGTCGCCGGACGTGGCGGACGGAAGGAAGCGGTGCTGACGAACGCCCCGGGCCGGGTGGGCACGGGGCGTCGTGGGACGTCGCGTGCCTACGCGGGATAGCGGAGGGACCACTGCTGCTCGGGCAGCACGGCGGCCGCGGCGAGCTGGAGCTCGACGCGTTCCTCGTTGTGCTGCACGGCGCGCATGCGCGGTCCTTCCGGTGTGCCCGGGGCGGGCGGTCTGCCTGATCGGCAGGAGGACGACGCTAGTGCGACACGCCCGGGATACGCAAGTCGCGTGGGCGTGTCGGCTGGTCCGCGTCGGTTCTCCACACGCTGGAGGCCCGGCGTGCGTTCTCCACGAGGGGTACGTCCGCCTGATGATCGCCGCCGGGGCCGGGGCAGGCTGGACGCATGACCGAGCGCACGCGAGACACCCCCGACGCGACCGAGAACGAGGAACGGACCAACGGGTACGTCCCGCTCCGTTCGTACGGCGCGATCGGCGACGGGCGGACGGTCGCCCTCATCGCGCTCGACGGCCGGATCGACTGGCTGCCGATCCCGTCGATGGACTCGCCGCCGGTGTTCGCGAGCATCGTCGACGCCGAGCACGGCGGACACGTCGCCCTGCGGCCGGTGGACGACCAGGCGCAGGTGTCCCGCGCCTACCTGCCGGGGACGAACGTGCTCGTGACGACGTGGACGACCCCGTCCGGCACCGCCACCGTGACCGACGCGATGGTCACCGGAGTGGCCGGACGGCTGCCGTGGGCCGAGATCGGCCGCTGCGTGCAGGGGGTCGACGGTTCGGTCGAGATGGAGTGGGCGGTCGTGCCCGGCACGATCCTGAACACCGCGGAGCCCCGACGCCTCGACACCGCGAACGGCACCGTCATCGGGATCGACGGCGTCACCATCGCGATCGTCGAGCAGGGCTTCGAACCGGTGCACGACGACGGGCCCCGGTTCTCCGGGCGGTTCTCGACGACCGAGGGCTCGAAGTCGATCCTGACCATCGTCGGCACGTACGACGAACCGATCTTCCTGCCCGAGCCGGAGCGCACCCTCGAGGGGGTCGACCGCACGATCGAGAACTGGGCGACCTGGTCGAAGGAGTTCAGCTACGACGGCCCCTGGTCGGACGCCGTCCAGCGCAGCGCCCTCGCCCTGAAGCTCCTGATCTTCGCCCCCACCGGCGCCATCGCCGCGGCCCCGACGACGAGCCTGCCCGAGGACCGCACCGGCGGGAAGAACTGGGACTACCGGTTCGCCTGGGTGCGCGACCTGGCGTACACGGTGCACGCGCTCACCCGCTTCGGCCTGCGCGAGGAGACGCATGCCGCCGTGTCGTGGGTGATGCGCACGATCGCCGAGCACGACGAGACGATGCCGATCTTCTACGGACTCGACGGGTCCAAGAGCGACACCGTCGAGGAGCGCGACGTCCCGGGCTGGAACGGCATCGGGCCGGTCACGATCGGCAACCGCGCCGGTGACCAGCTGCAGCTCGGGGTCTGGGGCGACGTGTTCGAGATCATGCGGCAGTACGTCCGGGCCGGCAACGTGCTCGACCGCAAGACGGCCTCGGTGCTGCAGGACCTGGCCGACGACGCGTGCCACCGCTGGGTGGAGCCCGACTCGGGCATGTGGGAGCTGCAGGAGGCGCAGCACTACACGACGAGCAAGATCGGCTGCTGGCAGGCGCTCGACGCCGCGGTCGAGCTGCACGACGCGGGGATGATCGACGGCCCGCGCGAGAAGTGGATCGAGAACCGCGAGCTCATCGAGGACTGGGTCGCCGAGAACGGGTGGAACGAGGAGCTCGGCCACTACGTCATGTACCCGGGCACCGACGCGCTCGACTGCTCGATCCTGTTGCACGCGATGTCGGCGTTCGACCGCGGACCGCGCATGGAGTCCACGATCCGGGCGATCGAGGAGCAGCTGCAGCACGGCCCGCTCGTGTACCGGTACTCCGGCATCCAGGACGAGGAATCCCCCTTCGTGGCGTGCTCGTTCTGGCTCGCCGCCGCGCTCGCGTGCGTCGGACGCATCGACGACGCGAAGCAGCTGATGGACGACATGGTCGCGCAGGCGAACGACGTCGGCCTGTTCAGCGAGATGCTCAGCGCCGTCGACGGGGACTTCATGGGCAACATCCCCCAGGGGCTGTCGCACCTGGCCCTCATCCAGGCCGCGCTGACCATCGAAGAGGTCTCAGAGAAGTCCTGACCGGGCTGGACGGACCGTCGGGGGCGCGGAGCATCATGGTCCGACGATGAACGACGTCGATGCACGGATGGACCGGCTCCGCAGGGCCGCCCGCTACCGCTACCAGCAGCTCGTCGACCAGGAGATCGAGCGGGGGTCGCTCGATCCCGACGAGGTGCGGTCGGAACGTGAGGAGCGTCGGCTGCTCAAGGCCGCCGACGTCGCCGCGCATGCCCGGGCCCAGATCGCGGAGGCCGAGCGCCGCGGGGTCTTCGAGGGCAACCCGTACCACGGCAAGCCACTTCCGGGACTCGACGGGCAGCACGACCCGGACTGGTGGATCAAGTCGAAGATCGAGCGTGAGGACATCCGGGGCATCGCTCCGCCGGCGCTGGCGCTCCGCACCGAGGACGCCGAACTCGACGACGCACTCGACGCGCTGTCGCTGGAGTCCGACGTGCGGGACGTCCTGGTGGACTTCAACGCGCGGGTGAAGGAGGCCCGACGGCAGCTGCTCGGCGGGCCGCCGGTGGTGACGCCGATGCGCGACGTCGAGGCCGAGGTGCTCGCCTGGCGGGAACGCCGCGAGGTGCGCATGGCGTCGGCCGCGCGGGCTGCGGAGCAGGCGCGGCTCGAGGCGAAGCCGCGGCGGTGGTGGCGGCGCCGCTGAGCGGTACCGCGGTGCGGTGCGGTGCGGTGGGGTCCGGGCGCGATTTCGCGCTGAGCGACAGTTCTCGCGGACGTGAGCCCGTGAGGTGTCGCCCAGCCCATGACGACGGCGGCCGCCGGCCCGGCGTCCGCACCTGACGGACGGGAGGCCCGGTGCCAGCTGGCACTGGGCCTCCCGTGCGTCTGTGCGCCCGTTCTTTCCCATCGCATGCGCGTTGGTTCGCAAGAACGGGCGTACCTGGACG